>JAFADI010000200.1 GCA_023424965.1 Bacillota bacterium | reverse complement strand
AAAGAACTCCAGGCCCTGGGGGATAAGATACTGGACTCCCGCATGGATTCGAAGGCGGCCATCCTGTTTGACTGGGACAACTGGTGGGCGGTGGAGTTTTCCAGTGGGCCCAGCCGTGAATTGAAATACGTGGAGCAGGTTGAGAAATACTACAGGGCCTTCCATGACCTGAACATCCCGGTGGATATGGTCAGGCCGGAGGCGGATCTTTCCCCATATGACATTGTCGTCGCCCCCGTATTATATATGGTGAAGGAGGGCGTTGCCCAAAACATCGAGGCCTTTGTAGAGAGGGGAGGAACCTTTGTCACCACCTTCTTCAGCGGCATTGTCAACGGCAACGACCTTGTGACCCTGGGGGGATATCCGGGTGAACTGAGGAAGGTCCTTGGCATATGGGCGGAGGAGATTGATGCACTGCTCCCCGACATGAGGAATTCAATCATCGTAAAAGAACCTGCAGGGACGCTTAAAGGAGAGTACCAATGCGGCATGCTCTGCGACCTTATCCACCTGGAAGAGGCAAAAGGGCTGGCGGTTTACGGAAAGGATTTTTATAAGGGGATGCCGGTTCTGACGGAGAACCAATTCGGAAAAGGAAAGGCCTATTACGTTGCCTCCGATCCCGAAAACGGCTTTCTCAAGGATTTTGTAAGGTCCATTTGCAGCGCCAAAAAGCTGAAAGCTTCTGTAGAAGCTCCGGAAGGCGTGGAAGTGACCCGCAGGATTAAAGGGCGGAGGGAGTTTACCTTCCTATTGAACCACAACGATTGCCCCGTAAGCGTAGAACTTGGGGAGGCCGTGTACCTTGAGCTGCTGGGAGGCGGCGAAGCAAAGGGAGAACTCTGCCTGGAACCGAAAGGTGTCGCGATCCTGGAACGGGAAATGGACGGGTGACCTTCGCGCATATCAGATGAAAAATCAAAAAATCAAAAGATAAATCATTGTGTGGAACACCCCTCCTATATAAGATTTTATATGGAAAGGGTGTTTCCTTTGTTTTATAAAAAAATAAGGAGGTAAGAGTCATGAGAAGAAAGTTAAAAGTGTACATGCTGGCTATGGTTCTGGCGTTTACGATGGTAATGAACATTGTAGGCGCCGTTCCCGTTCAGGGGGCAACCACGGTGGTCATTGACCCCAACACCCGCTACCAGGCTTTCGAAGGCTGGGGAACGTCCCTCTGCTGGTGGGGAAATGTGGTGGGAAACTACCCCGACACCCAGAGAAAGGCAATTGAGAATCTTATTTTCAACCAGTCCACGGGTTTGGGCTTCAACATCGCCCGGTACAACATTGGAGGAGGGGAGAACCCAGCCCACCAGCACATGCGGGCAGGGGGAGAAATGGAAGGCTTTCAGCCTTCAGCCGGCACATGGAACTGGAATGCCGATGCAGGGCAGCGGAGAGTTTTATCCGAGATCGTGCCCATGGGCGTGAACATCGTTGAGGCTTTCTCAAATTCACCGCCCTACTGGATGACCAACAGCGGCTGTGCTTCCGGAGCTGCAACGGCCTCCAACAACAACCTGAAAGACGACATGTATGACGACTTTGCAGAGTATCTGACAGAGGTGGTCAAACATTTCAGGGACTCCTGGGGCATAACCTTCCGGACCCTTGATCCCCTTAACGAACCCAATACCAATTACTGGGGCGCCAACGGAGGTCAGGAAGGCTGTCATTTTGACCCGGCAAAGCAAAATCAGATTATCAAGGAAGTGGGCTCCAGACTTGCTTCCAAGGGTCTTACAGGTACCAAAGTGAGCGCTCCCGACGAATCGGTGCTGGAAACCTGCATCACAGACTATAACGCATACGACAGCACCGCAAGGTCCTATATAGCGCAGATCAACGCCCACACTTACGGCGGCAGTAACCGCACCGGGGTGAGGGATCTGGCGAAAGCCCAGGGCAAGAGGCTGTGGATGTCCGAAGTTGACGGCAACTCAGGAAGCCATGACCACAATGCCATGGCCCCCGCTTTGTGGCTTGCCGGCCGTATTTCTCTGGATCTGAGAGAGCTTCAGCCTGCGGCCTGGGTGATCTGGCAGGCCGTAGAGAACGAACAGAATATGCTGCCCGGGAGGGAAAACCAGAACTGGGGGCTGATCCATTCGGATTTTGAAAACGGGGGCTCCAATTATTATATTACAAAAAAATACTACGCCATGGGCAATTACAGCAAATACATAAGGCCCGGCTACACCTTTATCTATGCCGGGAATTCAAAGACGGTGGCCGCTGTTGACAGCGCCAACGGAAAGCTTGTCATTGTATCCTACAACGACACTTCCTCCGGAGTCAGCAACGCATATGACATGACGAGATTCGGTACGGTTGCCGCTTCGGCAACAGTCTACACCACCTCTTCCTCCGGAAATCTCGTCCAGTCCTCCGCTTCCATAGCCAACAAAGTGCTCAATGTGACGGTTCCCGCCAATTCCGTCGTAACCTATGTTGTAAATGCCAGCGGGACCAGCGGCACACCGGTTTCAACCTACAGGATCGTCAACCGGAACAGCGGGAAAGTGCTGGATGTGAGCGGCGGTTCAACGGCGGACGGCGGTGACGTGATCCAGTGGACCAACAACGGCGGCACCAACCAGCAGTGGACACTCATCGATGCGGGCAGCAGCTATTCCAGGATAATGAATGTAAAAAGCGGAAAAGTGCTGGACGTAAGCGGTGCTTCCACGGCGGACGGAGGAGATGTGGTGCAGTGGACCGACAATGGCGGCACCAACCAGCAGTGGCAGATTGTTGACGTGGGCAGCGGCTATTCCAGAATCGTCAACCGGAACAGCGGAAAGGTGCTGGATGTGAGCGGCGCTTCCACGGCGGACGGAGGAAATGTAGTCCAGTGGACCAGCAACGGCGGCACCAACCAGCAATGGCAGCTGGTCAAGCTCCAGTGACAGGCGAACGCACCCAAGAGCCGGCATGATCATGCCGGCTCTTTTTTATGAAATAAAAACATTTTTTGAAGGAATATGGAAGAGCATTGTAGAAATAGTGAGTACAATGGTTACAGGGGTAGGATATGTTTGATAAAAAAGGTTTGACTTATAAGTATTTGAAGGCTTTTGTGCTGATTGTCGTGCTGCCGATATTTATCATCAATATTGTCATTAACAATGTTTATATAAACATCATACTGAAAAATTCCTCCGACCAGATCAAACAATCCATGGAGCAGATTGCCATCGGCGTTGAAAATGAAGTCACCAACCTGCTGCTTACCCAGGCCACCATCACCGACGCCCACGATTATGAAATACTGGAGCTGGTTACCCAGTGGAACAAAGCCCGGGAACAGAGCCAGAAGTTTGATATTTCCAGACAGATTGATTTGAATTTGAGCTACCTGTTCAACTACCGGAGCGATGTGGAAGAAGTGGCATTTTTCTTTAAAGGAGGAGGCTTTTATTTTTATAAAAGCTATCCTACCCTGGAGGAAAAAGACATAAGGGCGATGGAATGGTACGATAAAACCGTGAAATCCAAAGGCAAGCCGGTGGTTCACGGGAGTATGAACAGCTTTTTTTACAATCTCAACAGCAAGTATGCCATGTCTTTATCCGTAAGCCCCCAGGCGCCGGGCTATATCAACGACGTTGAGGTGGTCTATGTGGCCTTCAGGACCAATATTTTCGACAGCATCTATTCCGAATATAAGATCAACCGGATGGGGGAAATGATTATTCTGGACAGTCAGGGCAGGGTGATGGTAACCAAAAACAAGGAGCTGCTGGGGAAGGGCATCGGCGAGGTTGACTATTTGAGCAAAGCCTTTATAAACAACAACAGTTCCTACACGGAAATCGTCAACGGCCAAAAAATGTTTGTGACGACCTATACGGTGAAAAAGACGGGCTGGAAGATTGTAAACCTCATAAGCTACGGTGAGCTCACAAGGGAAATTAATAAGACGCTGACCTATGTGATCCTCATTTCCTCCTTCATCATCATTCTTTTTATTTTATTTTCCATTCTCTTCTTCCGTGGAATATTGAATCCCATCAACAGCCTGATAAAAAGCATGAAAAAGGTTGAGAAGGGAGATCTGGATACAAATGCGGACATCCGGGGAGATGGCGAGATCCAAAGCCTCGGAAGGGCCTTCGACAAAATGGTCCTGGAAATTAAAAACCTCATGCGGGAGCGGGATTTTAAGGAGAGGGAGAGGAGCAAGGCGGAAATAGAAGCTCTGCAGTCCCAGATCAACCCCCATTTCATCTCCAACACCCTGGGCTCCATCCGGCTCATGGCCATGATCGCAAAGGTTGACAGCATAAAGAATATAACGGAGGCCTTCATGAAGCTTTTGACGGAGTCCTTCGGAAAAGGGGGCACCACCACCAGCATTGAAAGGGAAATGGAGAACCTTAAAAACTATGTCTATATCATGAAGGTAAGGTATGGCGATAAATTTGACGTTGAATTTGATATTGACGCGAATATCATGGACTGTACGATTTTGAAGCTGATCCTTCAGCCCATCCTGGAGAATGCCATCACCCATGGCGTCAGTGAAATTGAGGACAAGGGGAATATCTCCGTCAAAGGCTACAAGCTGGGAGAGGACCTTCAGTTCGAAGTGGCGGACAACGGGCACGGCATGTCCTCGGAACAGATTGCAAGGCTTTTGTCGGAGGATTTTAAAAATCCAAGGAGCTTCAGCAGCATAGGAATACGCAATGTGGACAGAAGGATAAAGCTGAACCATGGGGAAAAGTACGGCGTCACCATCGAAAGCCGAGTAGGGGAATTCACCAATGTAAAAATTCTGCTCCCCATGATTACCGAAGGCCAGGAGGGAAAGAGCAATGCATAAGGTTATGGTGGTTGACGATGAGCCTCTTGTACGGCTGGCGGTGAAGTCCCTGGTGAATTGGGACAATCACGGCTTCCATATGGAGCTTGAAGCGGCAAACGGCAAGCAGGCCCTGAAAATGCTGGAGGAAAATCCGGATGTGGACATCGTGATAACGGATGTAAATATGCCGGTGATGAATGGCCTGGAACTCATCGCCCGGATGAAAGGCCTTCCCCAGGTACCCAAAGTAATCGTACTGAGCGCTTACAACGATTATGACCTTGTGCGGCAGGCTTTTAAGCTGGGAGCCGAGGATTACATCCTGAAAACGGAAATGGAGCCTGAAAATATATTAAAGCTTCTGCGGAACGTGGCTGCACAGATGGAGAACGGCGAGAAGAAAAAATACAGCAGCATGAACAGGGACACCGACATAAAATATTTAAAGGAAAAGCTGCTCCGGGATTTGCTGGAACAGGGGAGCTTTCCTGAGCTGGAAGAGGAAATCGGCAAGCTGGGAGTGAGAATAACCGGTCATACGCTTGCCGTCTGTTTTTTATGGGTGGATGACTACCAGCTGGTCTTTGAACGGTATGACAAAAACAGCCTCAAATCCTTCATATCCTCCGTCAACAATGCCATATACCAGGTTCTGAACGATATCAACCTGGGAGAAGCAATATCCCTGTCCCCCCAGGAGTATGTGCTGGTACTTTCCTTTGAAGGGGCGAGCCAGGGAGGTTTCCGGAATAAAATCGTGGACATCCTGGGAAAAATCAGGCATTCCCTTTCAAACTATGTCAACGTCAACGTTTCCATCGGCGTCAGCGGAGTAAAAAAGGGTTTTGAAAGTATCCGGGAGCTTTATAAACAGGCGGAGTCCCATGCCCGTCTGAGGTTCATCCTGGGGAAGGGAAGGATTATTTTTCCCGAGGACAATATAAAAATCAGCGGGATGGACGGAGAGAGGATCATCGGCAAGGAAGAGGGATTTCTCCAGGCATTGAGGGAGTCGGACCGGGAGAAGGCTTTAAAAGAGCTTGAAAAGCTTCTGCTGATTATTAAGGGCAACAAGGTGGGCAACATTGACAAGGTTTACCCATATTATATGGAATTGATCTTTGTCATGTTCAGGTTCCTTAACGAATTGGGAGAGGACATGCTTGACATCTTCGGCAGGGAAGTGGATTTTTATGATAAAATCACCAGGTTTGAAACCCTGGAAGAAATCAATGTGTGGATAAGGAATATCACGGAGTGGATTGCCAGCTTCCTGCTGGACAACAGGGACATGAAGATGAACAGGGCCATCGCCAGGGCCCGGGAATTCATAAAGAACAATTACGGCAGCAACATCACCCTGAAGATGGTGAGTGAATACGTGGGGCTGAGTGAAAGCCACTTCAGCTCTATTTTCACAAAGAATACGGGGATGACCTTTACCGATTATATCACCGGCATAAGGATTGAGATGGCAAAGCAGCTCATGTCCACCACCAGCCTCAAGATATATGAGATTTGTTCCAGGGTGGGCTACGCCAATGTGGAGCACTTCAGCAGGGTTTTTAAAAAAGTCACGGGTCACAGCCCCAACAGTTTTAAGAAATCCTAGCCACTTCGAATAATAAGTCAAGAAATCGAAAAATCAATCATTAAATCCGAACTTTTTTAAGGCTATAATCAAGGCATGAAATAAACAAACAAATAACAAGGGGGAATTGTAAAATGATGAAACGTTCATTAACCAGGGGAATTTGCCTGATTATAGCGTTAATGTTTGTGGCTGCGTTGGGTTTAGCGGGTTGTGGACAGAAAGAGGCTCCAAAAGCGGAAGAGCCCAAGCAGGAAGCCGCCGCTCCACAGAAAGAAGAGCCCAAAAAGGAAGAACCGAAGCAGCAGGAACCGAAAAAATTGAAACTGGCCATGTTCTCTCCGGAACAGGACACTACTTATAAAAAGCTCAACATCGTGGATGCGGTCAAAAAAGCCAAAAACATCGATCTTGAGATTGAAAAGTTCAAGGACTCTACAGACTTTGAAAATGCCATGAAAATAAGAAAGGCTGCCAATGAGCTTCCCGATGTATTCGGACTGAAGCCTTACCAGCTTGCGTTATACAAGGATATTTTACTGCCCCTGGACGGCACGGATTTTGAACAGAACAACCTCTACGCAAAGAGCTATGCCATGGATGGAAAGGTGCTGGGAGTACCGGAATGCTCCTTTAATGAATTTGTGTGGTATAGGAAGAGCATCTTCCAGGAATTGAACCTCTCCGTTCCCAAGACATGGCCGGAATTTGTGGAGGTAGGCAAGAAGATCAAGGCCAGCGGAAAATACATCCCGCTGCTGATGGGGCAGAAGGACGACTGGACAAACTATCCCTTCACTGAATTCATGCCTGCCCTTATCGCCAACGACGGGGCTCTCTGGAACAAGATGGCCACCCAGGACGAACCCTTTGGAAAAGACGGGCCCTTTTATCAGGCTTTTGCGAAATACAAGCAGTTGATCGATCAAAATGTGCTAGACAAAAGCCTTTTGGGAGCCGGCAACGACCAGTTGAAAGTGATGTTCGGATCAAAGAAGGGTGCCATGGCAGCCTTTGGCGCATGGTTCTATTCTGAAATCGGTACCCAGTTAAACGGAGATTTCAGCGATGTGGGCGCATTCTTGCTCCCCGTTGCCGACAAGGCGGAGGACCCCTTCAGAACCATTGTTATGGTGGACGGTTTCTGGGCAACACCCAAGGACGGCAAGAATGTGGAAGCTGCCAAGGAGTTTATGTCCTGGTACTTCAGTGAAGAGTGGTATCTGCCTTACATGAAGGACAGGGCCCTTGTTTCCACCGTGAAGGGTCTGAAGGCCGAAATACCGGCAACCGTGCAGGAAGCGCTGGACGCCCAAAAGTATGAAGCGGTTGTGTATGACGCAGGAAATGACGAATTTGTCAAGCTGCAAAATGCCACTAAGTTCAACTTCAAGAAGATGGGCCAGGACCTGTTGGCCGGAAAAGATATCGGCAAGATGATGGACGACATGAACAAGGCCTGGAAGGCGGCAAGGGCAGCCAAATAACCATATTGCAGAAATGTACGATAATAATAAAGCCTGAGGGAGGCGGCTATTACAAGTAATAGCCGCCTTTATACAAAGCAGGCTTCAGAAGAAAGGAGGAAAAACAGACCATGAACTCATTAGCTTTACAAAGAAGAATTTTTATCATAAGCTTCCTCTTTATACCCATACTTCTTCTTCTGGCGTTCGTCGTGTATCCGACCATCGATTTGTTCCGGATGAGTCTCACCAGCTGGGACGGATTGACCGCCACCAAGGAATTTATCGGTCTGGAAAATTTTAAAAAGATTATCTTTGAATCCCCGGATGTCTGGAATTCGTTGAAGAACAACTGGATTTATTTTTATGTCCATGCATTGTTTATCCCCATCGAACTGGTGGTGGCAATGATCCTGGACAGTAAAATCAAGGGCAGCAAGCTGTTTAAGAGTATAACCTTTCTGCCTTATATCATAAACGGCGTGGCCATTGCCTATGCCTTCCAATTCTTTTACAGCCCCTTTAACGGAGCGTTAAATGAGACTTTAAAGGCCCTGGGCCTCGAAAATATGCAAAGAAGCTGGCTGGGGGAGGAAGGTGTCGTCAATTATTCCCTGGTGGCCATTTCCCTCTGGAAGTACAGCGGTTTTCACGTAATATTGTTCCTTGCAGGCCTTCAGTCGATACCGAGGGAACTGATTGAGGCGGCGGTGGTTGATGGAGCCAATGCCTTCCAGCGGTTTTTGCGCATTGTGATCCCAAGCATCACGCTTGTGATAGAATTCATTCTCTTCCATAACATGCGGGGAGCCCTCCAGGTTTTCGACATACCCTTTGTTGTGACGGGCGGCGGTCCGGGCTATGCCAGCAGTACCTTTACCGTGTATACCCTGGCCACGGCCTTCACTTACAACAGCTTCGGCCTCGCATCCGCCATGGGTGTGACCATGCTCTTCATGATCATTATTTTGAGCTGGATGCAGAACAAGATATTCCATTTCGGGGGAAAAAGGCTATGAAGACAGAATTGACGATGAGAAATCCTGAAATAAAACTGTTTAAAAAGGTAAGAGCGTCTACCGTGGCCAGCTATGCACTTTTTGCTGCCATTACGGTGGTGGTGTTTCTGCCCATCATGATTACCCTGTTTGCGTCCTTTAAGACGGCAGTTCAACTGGGAGAGGAGTTTCCACTGAAACCTCCGTCCCTGTTGAGCCTGAACCTGGAAACCTATAAGACGGTCTTCACGGAGGGGAAAATTTTAACAGGTCTTAAGAATTCACTGATCCTTGTCCTGGTGAGCGTCGTATTGAATTCTCTCCTGGGAGCCATGACTGCCTACGTATTGAATAGGTTCAACTTCAAATTCAAAAAGGCCATCTTCGGACTGTTCATGCTGGGAATGGTAATACCCACCCTGATTACCGAGATTGCAAGATTTCCTCTGATCCACGGTATCCATTTCGGCGATTTCAAGGTGTACAATACATTGCTCGCACCCATCATCATCTATGCCGCCGCCGACCTGATGCAGATCTATATCTACACCCAATTTGTCGAGAAAATATCCATTTCACTGGATGAAAGCGCGATGATGGACGGCTGCTCCTACTACGGGATCTTCTGGAAGATCATTTTTCCCCTGCTGCTGCCCGCCACCGCCACCCTTGCCATTATAAAAGCGGTGGACATACTGAATGACATGTACATCCCCTACCTTTACATGCCGGGGGCGAACCTGCGGACCATGACCACAACGCTGATGGATTTCAGCAACCAGAGGTCGGGCTCTTGGGAGACCCTCAGTGCCGCCATCATGGTGGTTATGCTGCCTACGCTGATCATCTTCCTGGTATTTCAGAAATATATTTTCTCCGGCATTACGGCGGGGGCAGTGAAAGAGTAATTGGGGAAAGCAATTTCAGCAATGGATGTTTATAAAGTAAATTCCGGGGTACATTTCTAAAGTGAGATGTGCTCCGGAATTTTTTTCAACGAACAACGCACTTCCCGGATGAATATTTTGTAATGGGGAAATCCAAGATTCAGTTGTAAATCAACGGATTTATGTTATACTAATTAACAAAAAAATAATGCATTGGAGGGAAATTATGGATAGTAAAGCACTGTTTGATTTCTGGATGGGGCATGCTTATTTTGATAAAGAAACCAGGGAAGAATTAGATAAAATAAAAAATGACGAAAAGGAAATTGAAGAAAGGTTTTACAGGGACCTGGAGTTTGGTACCGGAGGGCTGAGGGGAATCATCGGCGCAGGTACCAACCGGATGAACATATACACCGTCCGGAAGGCTTCCCAGGGCCTGGCAAATTACATAAGCAGCAAGGGCGAGGAAGCCAGGAAGGCAGGGATTGCCATCGCCTATGACTGCCGCTTCAGGTCTCCCGAATTTGCCCTGGAAGCCGCAAAGGTTTTTGCGGGGAACGGAATAAAAGCCTATCTTTTTGACGAGCTGAGGCCAACTCCCGAGCTCTCCTTTGCAGTCCGGCATTTAAAGGCGTCCGCAGGCATCGTAATCACCGCCAGCCACAATCCCAAACAATACAACGGCTACAAGGTTTATGGAGACGATGGGGGACAGCTTGCGCTGGAAGGCTCCAATGCAGTTCTGGAGGAAATCAATAAGATTTCCGACATAACCACGGTAAAAGTGATGGAAAAGGAAGAGGCAGTGGACAAGGGACTTCTCCGGATCATCGGCAGCGATGTGGACGACGCGTACATCGCAAGTCTCAAAACCCTTTCCGTCAATCCCGGACTGGTGAAAGAAGTGGCGGATAAATTCAAGATTGTATATACTCCCCTCCATGGAACGGGAAATAAACCCGTCCGGAGGATATTGTCGGAGATCGGCTTTAAGAATGTCCTGGTTGTAAAAGAGCAGGAATTGCCGGATTCGTCCTTTTCAACGGTGAAATCCCCCAATCCGGAAGAAAAAAGCGCCTTTGCCCTTGCCATTGAGCTGGCGGAAAAAGAGGATGTGGACCTGATCATCGGTACCGACCCCGATGCGGACAGGATCGGCGTGGTGGTCAGAAACGCGGCGGGAGAATATATGGTCCTGACAGGGAACCAGACAGGCTGCCTGCTGATGGAATATATCCTTTCCCAGAAAAAAGCCGCAGGACAGCTTCCCGAAAAAGGCTTTGTGGTGAAGACCATTGTAACCACGGAATTGGCCAGGGTCATCGCCGCCTATTACAAGGTGGAACTGGTGGAAGTGCTTACCGGCTTCAAATACATCGGTGAAAAGATCAAGCTTATGGATGAAGAGGGCGATAAAAAATATCTCTTCGGCTTTGAGGAGAGCTACGGCTATCTGGCGGGAACCTTCGCAAGGGACAAGGACGCCGTGGTGGCGGCCATGCTGATCGCTGAAATGGCAGCATACTACAATTCCAGGGGCATGTCCCTTTATGAAGGTCTGCAGGAGATTTTCAAAAAATACGGTTACTCGCTGGAGGGAATCACTTCCTTTACCCTCGAAGGCAAGGCCGGGGTTGAGAGAATCAAGAGCACCATGAGCACCCTGCGGGAAATGAGACCCACCGGCTTTAACGGGTCGGCGGTGGCGGCCATCCGCGACTATCAGCTGGGAGAGAGGTACGATCTGGGCGGAGGAAAGAAAGAAATCCTGGAATTGCCGGAGTCGGACGTGCTGTATTATGAAATGCAGGATGGTTCCTGGTTCTGTATCAGGCCTTCGGGGACGGAGCCGAAAATAAAAATATATTACGGAGTGTCCGACAGCACCCTGGAGGCTTCGGAAAAGAAGCTGGAGGCTTTGAAGGAGAATGTGCTGGCGGTAGTCAAGAAACTGCTGTACGAATAGAAATAAAAAGATGGGGAAGCTGGGAAAAGGAAGAGGGGCATTCTCTCACAAGGGAGAATGCCTTTCTTCCTTCATACGTTTCATACGATAGCTCTTTCCATTAAAATTACTACAGCGCAGCGCATATTTTCCAGCTCCCGGCTTTGCTCTGTTCCTCCCACAGCCGGGCATACAGATTGTTTTTCTTCAAAAGCTCTTCATGAACACCAGACTCTCTGAGCTTCCCGTTCTCCAGTACCAGGATCTGATCTGCATTGCAGATGGATTGCAGTCTGTGCGCGATGACGATCACCGTTTTTTCGGCAACAAGTGCGCTGATGGCCTGCTGAATCAATACTTCATTTTCCGGGTCCAGGGAAGCGGTCGCTTCGTCCAGCAGGACGATGGGGGCGTTTTTGAGAAGTGCCCGGGCGATGGAGATGCGCTGCTTTTCCCCGCCGGAAAGGGTGGAACCGCCTTCGCCCACGATGGTCTGATAACCGTTGGGCAATGCGGAAATAAAGTCATGGCAGGCCGCCCTTCTGGAGGCTTCCACGATTTCCTCCAGGGTCGCGCCGGGCTTTCCCATACGGATGTTGGACTCAATTGTGTCATGAAACAGATAGACATCCTGAAATACCATGCTAATATGGGACAGCAGTTCGTCAGACTTCATTTGCTTCACGGATACGCCGCCCAGGGTAACCTCACCGCTGCTTGCGTCCCAAAAGCGTGCGGCAAGCCGGGTAATCGTGGATTTTCCCGAGCCGGAGGGCCCTACCAGTGCCGTAATGCTCTTTTCAGGGAAGCGAAGGGAGACCTTGTGCAGAACCTCCTGATTCCCATAAGAAAAGGACACGTTTTTGAATTCAATATCCATGCTCTTCGGGACGGCGTTCTTTTTCGGTTCCACCAGGGGACGCTGGTTTTTCAGGTCATGAATGCGCTGTGCCGATTGGCTGGTCCGGGCAAAGTCGGCAATAAAGCCGAACAGAATCATAACCGGCTCATAGATGTTCAGGGAAAGCAGCAGAAACGCAATGTAGTAAAAGGGAGAAAGGGTTCCTCCGGTCAGCAGCCAGGCGCCCGTGAGCATCACAACGCCAATGCCGCAGTTCAATACAAAACGTCCGATGACACCGATGGGGGCAGCAGCAAGCTCCATACCTACCGAGTGCTTGCGCTGTTTTGCAAAGGAGCTTCTAAGCGTTTCAAACTGTTCTCCGGCCATATTGAATGCTTTAAGTGTTTGAATCCCACCCACATATTCCAGAATTCCGGATGCGGCTGCCTGCTGTGCTGCGAGCAATCCGCTGCTGATATTTCCCATTTTTCGATAGCTGATAAAAGCAAAGGGCAGTGCCAGGGGGACCACCAGGATGGTTGCCAGCATCATGCGCCAATCGAAGACGGACAGGACAAGGATGGCCAGGGCAAGACGCACTAGGATTACCGAAATTTGTGGAATAAGCCCCGATGCCAGTTTTTCAACCTCCGTATAATCGCGCAGCAGTACCGTGGACAGATCTCCCGCATCCCGCCGCCCGAAAAAGCCCATGGACAGCCGCCTTAAATGCTCGCCCATGGAAATCCGGGCATTTTTTGTGGTACCCGCAAACCCGACACAGATGTCGATATAGGTTTTCCGGCGCACAAAATAATAGAGGAGGGTTTGTACAAGCAGGATGCCGCACAGCATCCACAAGCGGTTCGCGGGCAGTGGAGAGTCCGGCCCTGCCAGAGGCATCAGCAGCAGATAGATGGCGATTAGCATCACTGCATAAGGGATCGTCACGATAAAGCTGTCCAGGAAGTTCCAGAGGGTTAACCGGATATATTTCTTTGTTTCGCCGAAGGTAATGGTTTGAAACCAGTTTTTGAAGCCTCTCATGCGATTGACACCCCTTTCCGGATTGTCCAGCGGTCCCGCCGCTCATTGGCGGCGACCATATCGGAGTACTGGGGGCAAGCTTTCATGAGTTCCCCATGGGTACCCGCGCCCGTCAGATTCCCGTTTTCAAGGACAAGGATGCGGTTCGCGCTTTCGACGGTTTTCAACCGGTGGGCGATGATCAGCACTGTTTTGTTCCGGGCAAGGTGCGCAAACGCCTGCCGGATTTTTGTCTCGTTTTCCGCGTCCGCATAGGCAGTGGCCTCATCCAGAATGACGATGGGGGTGTCCTTAAGGAAAACTCTGGCGATGGCAATACGCTGTTTTTCTCCGCCGGAGAGGTAAGCCGCCTGCTCGCCGATGACTGTATCATAACCATGGGGCAATGCCATGATTACCTCATGGATTCCCGCATTTTTAGCCGCCCTCTCTACTGCCTCACGTGAAGCCTTGGGGTTGCCCATACGGATGTTGTTTTCCGCGGTATCATGGAACAGGAAGGAGTCCTGAAACACATAGGACACCAGATTCATCAGGCGGTGCGGGGGAATTTCCCGGATATCCACACCGCCGATCCGAATGCTGCCCTGCTGTGGTTCGTAAAACCGCAAAAGAAGCTGTGCCAGTGTGGACTTTCCGCCGCCCGATGGCCCGACGATGCCGGTGACGGTTCCCTGCGGAAGATGAAAGCTCACATTTTTTACCGCCTGGATATGGTTTGCTCCATAGGAAAATGTAACGCTCTTAAAGGTAATGTCATAGGATTCGGGGCTCCCGTTTCCCTCTTCCGGGAGCTCCGGCTGGGCCAAAATGGCGTCGATACGGTTTACGCCTTCGGTGATACCGCTGCTGTGAACGACCATTTGCATCATGTTTTCCAGTGGCTCCTTCAACCCGCCGCCAACGAGAAAGAACAGCAGCAGCAGTGGCAGAAAATCCAGATAGGAGGAAGCCAACGGAAGCAGAAGCAGGCCGGCAGGGAGTAAAAACAATAGCTGTGCGCCGAAAAAGGCGTAATATGCACCCATGCCCGGCGCAAAATGGTATGCCGTGCGCTCCACCGTACCGACATAAGCGGATACGTCCTGTTCGTACCGCCGGAAAGCGCTCAAGGTACGGTTGAATATTTTGATGACGGGCATCCCATGGATGTATTCAACGATGGTGCCCTCCATCTTTTCTTTTGC
>JAFADI010000171.1 GCA_023424965.1 Bacillota bacterium | reverse complement strand
GATTTCACCATTCAGATATCGCTCAACGAGCCTTACTTTTTCAACAGTATTTATTGATTTTGACATAGAAACACCCCCATATAGGACTTTTATTTTTCATTGTCCTATATAGGGGTAGCATATCATTGGATGCGGGGCCTTAAATTTATTATTCTTCTCTTCTGGTTCCTGCGAACATAAGTATGAGATGCAGGAGATTGGCCATGGCTACCGCCGCTGAAGCCACATAGGTCATGGCAGCGGCGCTTAATACCTTTTTGGTGGGTACAAGCTCCTGTGCCGAAAGCACACCCCTGGATTCCAGGATGCTTATAGCCCTGCTGCTTGCGTTAAATTCCACGGGCAGGGTTATGAGATAAAATGCCACAGCCGCGGCAAAAAGGATGATTCCAAGCTCTATCAGCAGCGGCCAGCTGAACATGAACCCGAAGATGGCCATATAGGGACCGATGGATGAACCGATTCCCGCTACCGGAACCAGGCTGCTCCTTAAGGCCAGCAGGGCATAGCCCGAATGATGCTGGATGGCATGGCCTGTCTCATGGGCCGCCACTCCGATGGCAGCCACCGAAGTGCTGGAGTATACCGTCTCCGACAGTCTCACCACCTTCGTCCTGGGGTCATAATGGTCCGTGAGGGAGCCTGCTACCGGTTCCACGACAACATCATAAAGTCCGTTGCTGTGCAGTATCTGCCTGGCCACATCGGCGCCTGTCAGACCTCTGGCATTCCCTACCCTGCTGTATTTATTGAAGGTTCCTTTCACCTTGAACTGCGCATACAGTGAAAATATAAAAGCAGGAATTACTAAAATTATATAATAGATATTCATACATATCCTCCTCGCCGGTAATTTTTATCAATGCTAAACACAAATAAAAAATATTATATAAAAGACCTTTAACACAACTCACAAAACGAATCATGTTAAAGGTCTTGCTTTCCATCCAGGAGTATAAAGCCAGGCAATCACCGTGCCGGTTGTTGGCTTTACAGCTTCAAAGCTACTCCCCTTTAATATACTTATATTGTATAATAGCTGCATCTAGAATGTCAAAGAACAATTTGTAAATAAATTTTGAACAAACTTTCCTTGATCTGTTTTTATTTTAAGTTTTGTTACCTATATTATGCTCCTGGCGCCATGCGTTATTCCATTCTTTCATTATCGTGTATTTTCGACTTCGGGTCGTGTATTTTCAGGGGTTTTTAATATATTTGTAGATTTATAAATTTTTTTAAGCTATAATTATTTATATAGCCAATCCGGCATATTATAGGTGTAGCCCCAAATTTCGCAATACTTTTATTACAGTATTTCATTAATAAAAACCCTTTTCATTTTGCATTGAAGCTTTACTTTCCGGGGGTAGGATTTTGGAACAGCCGATCGATAGGAAGCACGTTCACAAGCAGTATCAGGTATATGAGAGCATCGTTGAGAACGCAAGTGATATAATACTGGTAATGACTCCTGACGGCGGTATTATAGACGCAAACAAGGAAGCAGTCCGGGCTTACGGTTATACCTACGAAGAGCTTACCGGCATGCATGTATTTCAATTACGGGATCCGGAGAGGCTGGAGCTTGCAAACCTGCAGTTCGATACCGCGAAAAAAGACGGCACGGAATTTGAAACCACTCATTTCAGAAAGGATGGCAGCACCTTTCCCGTAGAAGTAAAATCCATCGGAGTGGACGACGGCAGCAACACCTACGTTGTGAGCATTATACGGGATATTTCCAACCGGAGAAAAAAAGACGAGGAAATGCGTGTTCTTGCCTCCATCGTCGAATCTTCCCCCTACGCAATCTTTGGCACCACCATCGACGGATATATTACAAGCTGGAACAAAGGCGCGGAAAAATTATATTCCTATTCCAAAGCCGAGATCCTTGGCAAGCACGCCTCCATCATGCTGCCCGAAGGAAGTAACGACAACATCAACAGCATTATTGACAACGTGCGGCTTAAAGAAAAGACCCAGTACTATGAGGCTATCCGCCGAAAGAAAGACGGACAGAATTTCCGGGTGTCGATATCCATCTCACCCATATACAATTTTGAAGGCAGCTTTGCAGGCGTTTCCATTACCGCAAGGGATCTTACGGAAATGCATGTGCTGGCCAGAAGACTCAACCAGCAGGAGGAACAGTGGAAGCTGGCCAACGAGTTGATGCTGGGAAACATATTCCAGGCCTCCCTGATGTCTTCCACAAAAAACTTCGGTTTTGCCGAGATGTATGGCAAATACATTCCCAGCAGTATGGTTGGGGGCGACCTGTACGATTGTGTGGCTATCGGAGACTCTCTATGGTTCCTCATTGCCGACGTTGCCGGCCACGGACTGGTGGCGGCCATGATCTCAACCATGCTCAAAGGACTATTCAGCAATTCCGTACATCACTGTACCTATCCCCACGAAGTGCTGGAAAATATGAATTCCATATTGAACAAATTTCTCAATGAGTATGATGCCTATCTGGTTTCAGCTTTTGTTGGGGTCATAAGAGGCAGCAGCCTGTATTACTCCAATGCGGGCCACCCCTATCCGGTAATGGTCGACTGCAAGGACGGCCGGAGCAAAGTGCTGGAGCAGAGCGGATATCTATTGGCAATGATGGAAAAATCCGAATATAAGACCAAGCACCTGGCCATTTCAAAAGACAATGTGCTGCTGCTTTATACCGACGGGCTTTTTAACCTGAGAAGTGAAAACGGTTTTTCCTACTGGGACAGTGTGGGTGAATTTTCTCTTAAAAATCTGCACCTGGTAAAAGAAAACCCCCCTCTTTATATGGAAAAGCTGGTTGAAGCCTTCCGAGGCGATTTTTATGAGGATTTTGACGATGATGTAAGCCTTTTGCTGATCAAAACCTTATAGGGCTTCCATTATTTCTAATTCAGTCTGCCGTAACGTACGATGTCGGCCTTCACGGTGATGTCCGCAAAAACTTGAGGATATATTTTTTTCCAGCCTTCCTGTCCGCCGATACGTTTCCAGTAATCATTATACTTTGCCCTTACCTTGTCTCCGATTCCAAGGGCGTCGCAATTTGCTTCCGCCAGTTTTTTAAA
Source organism: Bacillota bacterium (assembly GCA_023424965.1). Classification (GTDB taxonomy): domain Bacteria; phylum Bacillota; class Clostridia; order Acetivibrionales; family JAFADI01; genus JAFADI01. The sequence goes on along the minus strand of JAFADI010000171.1, from coordinate 17,740 downwards.
GACCTCTTGCATACCGGTCTGGATGTCCTTTGCCATCAAATCCGACAGCTCGTCTTTTTTCCAGTTGTTATTAAGGCTGTCCCAGGTGTATTCATTCAGGTCCAGCCTCAATTTCAATTCCATCTTCACTCCGGGCATGCCGTTCCGGAATTCAACGCGGGTCTTTTGCTTAAGGCTCCGCAGTGAAACGGCGATTGCTTTTTTCGTTCCCGCCAGCTCTTCCGGGAGGCTGAAGGTCAGTACCGAATCCCTTTTCTTCCCCAACAGCAGCATGAGAAAAGGAGTCTCCTCGGCGGTTAGCTTTCCGCTGACCTTGTTGTGATTTATCAGCGCGGTTCCCGTTATCCTTACACCGTCATCCTCCAGCTTTGCCATAGGCATTACCGGGTCCAGCCCCGGAATGCTGTATTGTATGTTATAGTCCATCACTGTTTCGTCGGGGCAGTAGCCTCCTTTGATACAGTCTTCCATCAACTGGTTTATATACAATCCCAGGGGAGGCTTATTCTTAAATTCCTTTCCCTTGTCAATCAGCTCCCTGGCTTCTCCTTCCACGATGATGACCCATGCCAGCACGGGATTTTTTACATCCCTTTCAAAGATCTCGAGATATTCGTGAATATCCTTTTCCGCCATGCTTTGCCCAATAAGAATGTTCTGTATCTTTCCCCCTTCCAGCAATCTGGGAGAAGTCTGGTTGGACATTTCTCTCGCCTCCCGCAAAAGCCTTGCTTCCGATTTATTCACCTCGATGGGCATTTCACCGCCCTGGCTCTGCCCCCCGGCTGAGGAACTCTGCCCCACCACCGGCGATGTATAGGTAACAAGAATCTTTTCGGAGTCAAGATCGTCTATGCCCAGATTGACGATAAAGCCTATCCGTTCGTAGATTGTCTGATCCCAGCAGCCGGTGAGAAGCATCAGGAGCAAAAGAACGGCACTCAATCTAAAGGGTCTTGCCATGCTTTTTTTTACCCCCTTTTTTCAATATCCAGGCCAGAAGCAGCAAAAGCACCGGCAGTACAATTCCCACACCATAGCTCATAAATCCTGCAAGGTGGCTGATTTTCATCATCGCATTCACATCCTCCGTATATCCGGAAGCAATCAACAGTGCCAGCACCAGTACGGCAAGCAGGGGCAGGCTGGATTTTACACGGAAGGTCTTCTTTATGGAGTTGAAGGAACAAAAGAGGTAGGAGGTCACACACAGGATCATCCCGGGAATCCACAGGGCATAAAAATAGAGGTCGATCCTTTCAAAAACGGGAAACCGGATCAGCTTCGCCAGGCTTGTAAGAATCAGCTGCCTCTCCATAATATAGTTCTCCCCGAATATGCCCACCGCAACCAGTGCAATGGCGGTATAGACGGCAATGGTGATGCCTTCTCCCCATAGTATGAATTTTTTTGCATTCTGCTTGTCCTTAATGTAGGGAAATATAAAAAGCAACATCTCAAAGCCCATATAGGAAAAGGCGCAGGAAGGTATGCCGGCGATGGCGCCTCCAAGTCCGCAGGAGCCCACCGGCATAAGCAGCGTGGGCTTGATTTTCAGAAATCCGTAGCCCAATAAAAATATCGTGATCAGAATGATCAGAAATATAATGGAATCAAACCGGCATATGCCTTTCAAGCCCTTAAAAACAAGGTAAACGGAAGTGGAAATCAGCAGCACCGTCAGAATCCATAATGGTGTGGAACTAAAAAACCACACGCTTACCACCAGGGTAAAATACCGGATATTTACCGCTGTCGCAAACGCCACATACCCGATGAGCACAAGCTTGAAAATAAAGCCCAGGTATTTTCCGAAGAGGCTTCCGACGATCTCAAGAACAGACTCCCCCCCAAACCTGCTGCACAGCTTGATTATGAGAAACTGGCTCATGACCACCAGCAATCCTGTCATTATCACGGGTATCCAGCCGTCATGCCCCGCTTTTTCCACGGAAGCCCTTGCCACAGCCAGCATTCCCAGCGGGAGCTGGGTAGATATGATAAACCTCATGGCCTGGCTGGAGGTGATGATGTTTGCGTTGTTACCTTCTATTGTTACCCCTCCCCCTGGTCTTGTCCCTGGGCAAGGCAATTTCAGGCCTTTTGCCCATGAGCTTGAAGGGAAGCCTGATGAAGGTATCCTTCCAGTCTTTCGGCTTGAAGGGAGCAACAGGCTGCATATAGGGCTGTCCCAGAGATTCTATGCTCACCATGTAGGCAAACCCGAAGCAGGCGAAAACAACAAGTCCTACAATTCCGAAAACCGCTGAAAAAATCATTGCTCCGAATCTTGTGATGCGCAGCAGCAGACCGATGTCATAGGTGGGCACCACAAAAGTGGAGATGGCTGTTACGGCCACCACAATAACCATGATGTTGCTCACAATTCCCGCTTCAATGGCCGTCTGCCCAATGACCAGCCCGCCGACGATACCGATGGTGGGGCCCAGGCTCTGAGGGAGCCTTATGCTGGCTTCTCTGAGCAGCTCAAAGGTGAGCTCCATGATGAGCGCCTCGATAATGGGAGGAAACGGCACTCTTGACCTGGATTCCAGCAGCGGTACCAGCAGGGTAAGGGGTATGGACTCATAGTGGTAGGAAAGCACCGATATGTACAGGGCGGGAAAGAATACGGCGATGACAATGGCGGAGAACCTCAGGATTCTCAGGAAGGAACCGAAGGTCCAGCTTGAATTGTAATCGTCTACGGCCTGAAAAAATTGAAAGAAGTTTACCGGGGCACTGAGGGAAACGGGAGTTCCGTCCAGCAGTATCCCCACTCTGCCTTCCATCAGGTTTGCCACCATCCTGTCGGGCCTTTCCGTCATGTGGTATTGGGGAAACATGCAGTAAGGGTTGTCCTCCGTGAGCTGCTCGATATATCCCGAACCGGTCAGTGCGTCATATTCGATTCCCCGGATCCTCTCCTCCACCCGTTCAACCAGTTCGGAATTCGCCAGGTCGGCGATGTATACCACTGCCACATCCTGCTTTGTGCGTTTTCCCACCTTGAACATCTTGAACTTGAGTTGGGGAGACTTTACCTTCCTTCTCAAAATGGAGATATTGATGCTCAGGGATTCAACAAAGCCCTCATGGGAGCCTTTGATTACCTTTTCAATATTGGGTTCCTCAATGGACCGTTTTTCAAATTGCTTTAAAGCGCAGCTTACGGCGAAGTCCAGACCGTCGATCAGGACGACGGTATTCCATTCAAAAACCTCATCCACCACCTGCTGGATGTTGCCGACGACCGTGGTCTTTGCTATCGGAAGCCTGTTGTCCCTGTTCATGTCCTGCAGCTCCTTTTCGCTCATGCGAAGGAGGGGAGCGATCAGGTCCCTCTGGATGAGATCCTGGTTGGACAGGCCCTCCACATAGATTATACAGGCTTTATAGCCGCTGTGTAAGACGATGGTCCTTTTGACCACATCGCTGCAATCCTGAAACTCTTTGTCCAGGATTCGAAGGTTTTCCGGCAGCGATCGGTTAATGTATATGATGTTTTGGGAATCCTCCGGTTCCGTCTCCTTTTTCTTCTTGAAAATCAACTGCTGATCCCTGCCTTCGCCAAAAATAACCCTGAAAAAGGTTCCTGCTATAACTTATGTAGTATAAGCTTTTTCGCCTTTTTTAATACGGTTCATATTTTTTCCTTTGATCGCCTCCCCATTTTATGTTAACCTTTAAAAAAAGAATTCTATCTGCTTTGATTTACTTTTGACTTTAAATATTTTTGGGGGGACAACATGTTAAAAAGAATTTCCATCGTGCTTGCCATTTCGGTTTTAATGCTTGCACTTCCGCTAAATACCGCATTTGCAGCCGGTACGGGCTCCGGCGTTGCCATAAATGTCAACGGCAAGCGTATTCACCCCGACTCGGCTCCGTTTATAAAAAACGACAGGACCCTGGTGCCTTTGAGAGGAATATTCGAGGAGCTTGGCGCTACAGTAGACTGGGTGCCCGACCAGCACAAAGTGATTGTAAACTACAAGGGTAAGACGATTACGGTTATTATAGGCAGCAACACCGCCTACATAAACAACGCTTCCGCATACATGGATGTGGCTCCCGTGATCGACAACGACAGGACCATGATTCCTTTACGATTCATTGCCGAAAACATGGGCATGAATGTGCAGTGGGTTGCCGAGGCGGGTCTGGCCACCATTACCGATCCCGGCTATCTGAGCAGCCTTTCGGAGAATATGGTGTTGGGCTTTACCACCAACGATTACCAGGGCGATACCGGACCCCACAGCTCCCTGACCCGGTATTATGAAAATGTGGACGCAGTGGCCACCTTTTCCTATACCGTTGAAAGCAATGGAAATCTCAAGCTCACAGGACAATCCCAGAGCAACACGGTGGCCTTTGCAAATTCAAACAGCATAAAGCCCCTGGTGCTGATTCATAACTTTGCAAACGGGACCTTCGATAAAAATCTGGCTCACAACCTGCTTTCTTCTTCCGCTAACAGGCAAAGGCTCATTAATAATATCCTCACGTTGATGGGCAAACAGGAGTATTCAGGTGTGAATATCGACATCGAAAACGTGCCGTGGACCGACAGGGAAAACTACACCGCCTTTATCAAGGCGCTGAAAGAAACGCTGGCTCCCTATGGTTTTCTTACCACCGTTTCCATCCCTGCCAAGACTACCGACACATATTCGGGAAACAGTTGGAGCGGAGCTTTTGACTATGCGAAAATAGGGCAATATGCGGACAAGATCGTCATCATGACCTATGACGAACACTATTTTGGAGGAACTCCCGGACCCATTGCATCCATCGGCTGGGTGGAAAACGTAATGAAGTATGCGACAAGTGTCATTCCTTCAAAGAAGGTCCTTCTGGGCATACCCGCCTATGGCTATGACTGGGCCAGCAGCGGCAGTAAAACCGTAACCTTCAAAAATGCCGACGGCCTGCTTTCAAGCCTCAACGTGAAGAGCCAGTGGGATGATGCCTCAAAATCACCCTACTTCAACTATGTGAAAGACGGCGTATCCCATGTGGTATGGTATGAAAACAGTCAGAGCCTTTCCTACAAACTTCCCCTTATAGCAAAATACAATCTGGGGGGAATCGGCATCTGGAAGCTGGGCTATGACAACGACGCCTTCTGGAATACCGTTAAGTCCGTTCTGCCATAGGTGCCGCACTGTGCCGGCAATAAATGGGACACACCTTTTGTGAGGTGTGTCCCTTGTTATCTCCTGCGACATATGTCCCGGTTCATTATTCCAATATCTCAAGATAAGTAGCCTCGTCTTCTTCATCAAACACTTCGGGATTTGCAGTTTCCTTGTCCCCGGTACCCTTTTGGGTGTTATTGTCCAATTTGTCCTTGCCGTCAGTTTTCGGGGCATCTTTTTTGGGGTCCTGCTGCTTGGGATCCGTTGTCTTGGTCTTTGGATCGTCCTTCTTGGGCTCCGCTTTCTGACCGGATGGTTCCCCCGGTACAGGTTCGGTGGCTTTACTTATAAGGTTGGCGCTTCTCGGGAAGGGCTGGTCAAACTGGAAGTTGCCCTTGAAGTCCTTTGCCGCCTTGCCGTTGATCAGGAATTTCACCTTCTGGACTTCTTTAAGCTCCGTAAGGGAGTTGACAATGGAGTAAATCGTAAGCTGTTCTGCACTTTTTCCTCCCGGGTGTTTATCCACAAAGTCCTTTGTAAAATCAACCGTTGCAACGCCTGCATTGATGTTTACAGGTGCTCTGAGCTGTGCAGTAGCAGGGATTGTGGCCTTAAGCGCGGTGTCTGCGGCCGGTCCTTTTATAAGTTCTTTAACGATGACGGAAGCCAGATTGTTAACGCTCTTTTTAGCTTCGGCAACGGGTATATACCTTACTTCCATCTTTAATTTCGAGCTGTCCTCACTGGCAAAGTAAAGATGTATGGGAACCTTGTCGGTAAGTTTCTTTGCCTCATCCTCATTCATTACAATACTGCTTGCAGGATAGAGTTCGTCACTATCGTTTTTCTGGAGTCCCAGCTTTTGTAGGACAGCACACCCCGAAAACATGGATATCAACATAAAGCATACTGTAATTACACTAATTAAACTGATTATTTTGCGCATTACCCGGCCACCTCACAATAAAATCGTTGTATGTCTATAGGATATAATTATGCCGGTCCCTCCTGCAGTATTCTATTTTTTTGTACAAAATATTACTTGTTTACAAATCCCGCCACGTGGTAATTATTCACTGTAACTGTATATGCACACTTTTGACAAAGTTGCAGCAAGAAACGGCCCTAGACCCCTCAATTGACAGACCAAAGAAGAGGATGTGTGATATATGCTCAGGGATTTATTCGTCAACACCACAATTCTTATAACCTTTATTTTTTTAGGGGGGCAATTTTCAAGGAGTTCTTCAACCCTTCCCATTTCGGAAAATTTGAGGAAGGTTTTATATGGAGCCGTTTGCGGAGTGCTGGGGGCTATCCTTATCTACTTCAGCATACGGGTTATAAACGGTACCTTTGTTGATTTACGGCTTGTGGCCATCATGATATCGGCGTTGTACGGCGGATTTTTATCTGCTTATTCTTCCGCCCTCATCATTTCCATCTTCAGGGTCCTTTACTCGGGTGTGTCCTTTTCATCGGTGGCCGCCGTAATTAATATAATGATCGCCGCTTTGGCCTGCGGATTAATTGCAAGACTCAACATGAAACTTATGAGAAAGTGGTTCACCATGCTTGTTTTATGCTGCGTGAGCTTTTTGGCCACCGTGCTGATCATTCTGGTAAAAAAAGAAACGGACTACCTCCAGATCGTGGATGTACTGTTGAATCTGATCGCCGCATTTGCCGTGTCGGGAAGCATTATCTACTATGTCATCGAGTACATCGACAAGTCCAATGCTTTGTTCCTGCAGTTCAAGGAGCAATCCACCAAGGATTACCTGACGGGACTGAACAACATAAGGCAATTCGACACGGAGCTAAACCACTTTACAAAAAGGGTGGTGGAAAACCGGGAAATGCTTTCCCTGCTGCTGATCGACATCGACCACTTTAAAAGGGTCAACGACACTTACGGCCACGCCGCCGGCGACGCGGTGCTGAAGCAGTTGGGCAACGTTTTGATTTCCGCCTGCCGGTCCTTTGACAGCGTATCGCGAAACGGCGGCGAGGAATTTTCCGTGCTGCTCCCCGACTGTTCCCACTCCCGTGCCATCGAAGTGGCGGAGCGTGTCAGGAATGCCGTTTTGGACACCGATTTCATTTTGCCCGACATGCATAAAATAAATATCACCATCTCCGTAGGCGTATCCTCCTATCCCGAGACCACCGGCAATCTGGACGACCTGCTGCGGCAGGCCGACGGAGCACTGTACAAGGCAAAGCGTTCAGGGCGCAACAAAGTATGCACCTCCAGCGAATGTATTTTCAGCATGTAACAAAACTTCACGGATTACAAAAGCCCTGTGGAACAGAAACCACAGGGCTTTTCACGCTCATGCAATTTTAAAGCAGGCTTTCTATCCGTTCCTTATCAAAGCCCACGATGATATTTCCGTTGATGTCGATGACCGGCACGCCTCTCTGCCCGGACTTGTTCACCATTTCCGCCGCAGCAGTCCTGTCTTTTGACACGTCGATATCCTCAAAAGCCACATTTTTTTCTTCAAAATACTTTTTTGCCATTGTACACCATGGGCAAGTAGGTGTTGAATAAACTTTTACACTCATTGATACTACCTCCTGATATTTATTATTATATTTAATTTTCACAGTATTCTCCACATTCTTTTCACTTTACACGGGATCCGATTTTCTTACATATTCGATGATCTTTCTTCCTGCCAGAGCCCCCTGTCCCACTGCAGTGGCTATTTGCTTGAAGCCTCCGGTACAGTCGCCGGCGGCAAACAGCCCCTCGATATTGGTCTGCTGGCTGCCGTCAACCACGATGTCATTCCCCGATGTCAGTATCCCCAGCTTCTTTGCAAAGTCGGAACTGGATGCGCTCTCATAGGCTACAAATATGCCGTCGATTTCCTCGCTGGTCCCATCCTTGAAATGTATTTTCTGCAGGTACTCTTCTCCGTCAAGTCCTCTTACGGGCCTTGTATTGACCTTAAACCTGCCGGTCTCCTCCATGTGCTTTTCCGACATCTCAAGCTCCCTGCCATTGGTATAGATGGTGATGTCCTTTGTAAAGGCCTCCAGCTCTAGGGCCTCATGGGCCGCAAAATCTTTAAAGCCAAGCACGCCTACCTTGAGATTCCTATAGAAAAATCCGTCGCAGGTGGTACAGTAGCTGACTCCCCTGCCCTCGTAATCTCCCAGCTTCTCAATCCGCACCTTTTTTTGCGGCTGCCCTGTTGCCATCAATACGGCTTTCGCCGAATATACGGAGGAAGCCGTCGTTACCTCGAAGAAATCCAGCTTTTCAATGGCAATCACTTCGTCATCATAGATATCCACGCCCAGGCGCCGCACCTGCTTTTCCCCTTCCCTGAGGAGAAATTCACCGCTGACCGGCTCTGAAAAACCATAGTAATTTTCAATCTTTTCCGTTTTTTTGAGTGCGCTTTCGTCTTTTCCTATGATCAGGGTTTTAAGTTTTGCCCTGACAGTATAAAGAGCCGCCGAAATTCCTGCAGGTCCCTTACCTATTATTATGACATCGTACATTGTGTTTTATCCCACCCGTCTTTCCTAATACTGGTTATTTGTTGTTGATGTATCTCTCCACCATGATGCCTGCGATGGTACCATCACCCACAGCGGTTGAAATCTGCCTTATTTTCTTCTCCCTCACATCCCCTGCGGCATAGATGCCGGGAAGGTTTGTCTTCATATCCTCATCCGTTATGATATAGCCGTATTCATTCATGAGCAGTTTATCTTTAAAGAGCTTTGTCTTAGGTTCCATTCCTATATAGACAAAGAGGCCGTCGGTATCGATCCGGCTTTGCTCTTTTGTTTTCAAATTCTCAATGGTGACGCCGGTAACAAAATTGTCACCGTCTATCTTTCTCACTTCCGAGTCCCATACCACGCTTATGTCGGGGTTTTTCAGCACCTCATCCTGGGCTGCCTTCGACGCCTGGAAGTTGTCGAACTGGTGGATCATGGTCACGTGCTTTGCATACCTGGTGAGGAAGACCGCTTCTTCAACGGCGGAATTTCCACCGCCGATCACCAGCAAATTGGCATCCTGGTACATGGCTCCGTCACAGGTTGCGCAATAATGCACGCCCCTTCCCCGAAATTCCCGTTCCCCCTCCGCCGGAAGCTTCCTGGGCTGGGCGCCGGTAGCGATGATAACGGTTTTTGCATAATAGTCGGTATTCTCTGTTCCAAAATACTTTTCGTCGCCGTCCAGGTTTATCTCGGAGATTTCCTTAAGGTCGTCGATGAGGGCACCGAAATCAAGGGCCTGCTTCTTCATATTTTCTACCAGGTCAAGCCCCCTTATAACGCCATTGGTACCGGGATAATTGGCTACATGGTATGTAGTGGCCACCTGTCCTCCCGGCAGGCCTTCATCGATCACAACGGTAAAGAGCTTGGCCCTGGCCGCATAAATTGCGGCAGTGAGGCCTGCGGGCCCGGCGCCGAGAATCAGAACATCACAGTGTACCTTCTGGCGTTCCTTTATGATACAGGTTCCGCCGATAACGCCTTCAATAACCTGCCTCAATTCAGGGTTGCTTATATAACCGTTCAGCCTGGAGCATACTTCCTCTCCATCCTTAAAGAACAGCAGGGTAGGACTGCTTTTTACATTATAGCTTTCCGCAAGCTGCCGGTTCTGCTGTCTGAATATTTTTACAAACTTCATCCTGTCGCCGTATTTCTCTGCCGTCCTCTCGAAGATTGAATCCAGCGGCGTACAGGGAGGACAGTCTTCAGAATAGAAATATACCGTCACAGGCAGCTGGCTTTTCAGCACCTCCTGCTCAAAGTTCTGCGCATTGGTAAAAACAACTTTGTCGTTCATGTGGAACCTCCTACCTACTTTGCTTTTTTTGCAAGGTTCATAATTGTGGCTTTGTTCAAAGGACCGGTGTGCATGTTGAAAATGGTCCCATCCCTGTTTATAATATATGTGGTTGGAATTCCCGTGATCTTGTAAATGTAGGAAACCTCTCCCTTTTCATCCAAAACTACAGGAAAACTCAGTTTTTTTTCATCTGCAAACTTTTGTACCGTATCTCCGGGTTCCCCGGAATCCACTGCAAGTATGACTCCCAGCCCGCTCTCCTGGAGCTCCTTGTTTGCCTTTTCCAGCTCGGGTACCTCTGCCTGGCATGGAGGGCACCAGGTAGCCCAGAAGTTCAGGAAAACGACTTTACCCCTGTAATCCGAAAGCTTTACGTCATTCCCCTTAAGGTCCTTAAGGGTGAAGTCCACCGATTCAACCCTGTCGGGCATCTGCTCAAGGTCAAGGAGCACTTTATCTTCTTCGGTCTGGGCCTTACCCACGTTTTTGCTGTAAACCGTATAGGCTGCAAACAGGACTGCGATTGTCACAACACTCCACAATATAATATTACCAAACTTCTTCATAAAAATCGCCCCCCCTTCAGACCAGGTCTTTGAAGCTACCACCAGCTCAGATTGCTTAGGAACCGCAATGAATCGGTATACACAAGGACCCCTGCAAGTATCAGTACAAGGCCTGAAAAAATATTCACCGCTTTTTGATGCTTCCGGATGCTTTTAAAAGCCTCCTTCAGATTTTCAAAAAGCAAAGACGTGAGTATGAAAGGAAGCCCCAGACCCAGGGAGTAGAACAGGAGCAGGGCAATCCCGCTCAGGGCGGTGTCGGAGCTGCCGGCCATGAGCAGTGCGGATCCGAGAAAAACACCGCGGCATGGAGTCCAACTGAACCCGAATACGGCTCCGAAAATAACCGAATTCAAGAAGGTCAGCTCCTTAAAATTATACCGGATACTTTTTTCAACATTCAGAAACTTCAATTTCAGCACTCCCATAAAAAACAGGCCGAAAAGCACCATGATAATACCGCTTATTTTCCTGAAAATGTCCATATTCGTATTCACAAAGCTGTCAAAGGACTTGGCTGTGGCTCCCAAAACAACAAATACGATGGTGAAGCCTGCGACAAATGCGATTGAATTCAATAGGAGTCTGTTTTTCCCGGAGCTCCCGGCAGCGTCTCCGCCAGACGCACCTGCAAGATAAGAAAAATAAACAGGTACAAGAGGCAGGGTACAGGGTGATATAAAAGTTAAAATTCCCTCGGTAAAAGTCAATACATACGAAAACACATTCATTCCGTCTCACGTCTCACATTCATTCTCAATGCCTTCTTCTTGTTATTTATACCACTTTTTTGTTCTTATAATCCCAAAGATTCAAAATACCCTATAGGGGTATTCTATAGTTATACTCAAAAATTGTCAATTGAATTATGTAACACTTTGGGCCCCCTTTGAGTATTATGTGAAGAGAACATAACTTTTTGTTCTTCTCCCATTTCACAATTTATCCGATATCAAGCCGGTTTGTACCAAAAGGCCTGTTTCAAAGCTTTCCGTACCTGCCCGCTTGTACTTCACGGGGGTTGGAGGTGTTACTGTGAGTCGATACAATATCAAATCAGGTAATTCCGAACTATTGTTTTTCATTCTTATTTATCTGCTGCTCTTTTATGACGACAGTTTCCTGGTACAACGGGGCCTGCTTTTAAGGAGCCGCACACATAAAGATAGTTCGGTTTTGTTCTTTATATTGGTCTTCCTTCTGCTATTTTATTAGAAATTAATCATAACCATACCCCTCCACAATGTTTTTCCGAATGTGTAACACATCCTGAACGTTATTCATAATATATAACGTAAAAAATCAATGTGGGGGTATTTTATATGGGTTTTTTTGATAATTTCTTCCATGGCGACAACGATGAAATTTTGTTTTTTATCCTGGTATTCCTTTTCCTGTTCAACGGCAATCTGTTTGGAAACAATTACGACTTTGACGGAGACGACGGGTTTGACGGCAGCACTATTTTATTCTTTATCATCCTGTTTGTCCTGCTGTTCTTCAATGGCAACGGGTTTGACGCCAAGTAATCGGAGTCCGCGTTTTCCTCCCACTGATAAAATAGTGAAAAAATCATATTGCTGAAAAACTTACATAGACTGTAGCAGGTAAAATTTACTGCAGCTTCAGCCTTTTAACCTTACTACAAGAAGTAGCGCATATAGAAAGGAATGATATGATGAACGATGCTTTTAAGAAGCAATTGGCCGACATGCTTGGAAAGATGGATGAAAAGGTGCTCCAGACGAAATTGAACGCAGCATTGGATATGCTCAAAAAAGGAAATACACAGGAGCTTGCAAAGCAATTAAACAAGATGGATAAAGCTGAGTTAATGCAGAAAATCAACGAACTTGACGAGACAAAACTGAATGAACTGAATTTGAATGTGGATGAAATAAAACAAAAGGTCAATCAAGCCGATCTGGAAAAGCTCTCAAAACTTGTTGGCGATCAGGGCGATGAAGTAATTAAAAAAATCAAGACATTATTAAACAAAAGTTGAATATATTTTAATAGGCATTCCCTGAACGCTCTTTCGGGAGGAGAATGGTAAATGAGCGACGATCTAAATAAAAAAATAAAACAGATTGCGGATATTCTGGGCCAGGACTCTATGCCCGACAACGTCAAAGGCCTGCTCTCGCTTCTGGGTACGCCTTCTACTGCCAGGGAAGACACCTCTTCAAAACCCGAAGAGGTCCCCGTGCAGAAAGAAGAAAACACCTCCAGGTCGGATATGGACGACGGCATGGAAATGATGATGAGAGTCAAAAAGCTTATGGATAATGTGAACACGGTGAATGATCCCAGGTTGAACCTTATAACCGCAATAAGGCCTTTTTTGAATTCGAGGAGACAGCAAAAGCTGGGTAACTGCATGAGACTCCTTCAAATGTCGAAAGTCACAAGAATGATGGATAATAAAAACACCTAGTAAACTCAGGAGGGTGGTAGGATGTATAGAAGGCTCCCTAACAGAAATAGAAAATTTAATTCGGGTCAGGCCGTCCCGGCGGCAAATACACATTCTGCCCAGGAAAACCTGAAGGAAACAGCCAAAGAACTTCCTCACATTCCCCTTCCCAATGAACGGGAAGGGGGCAGGAATCCTCCCACTCCCAAGCGCACCCGGGGGCTTGGTCCCTTTCAAAACATATTCAACCGCATACGCATTGATGATCTCATACTCATCGGGCTGATTTTTTTGTTTCTTGATGAGGGGCTTGAGGAAGTAGAGGATGATTTCCTGTTAGTCATTCTCATCTATCTGTTCCTCTCGGGAAGGGATTAGTACATATGGAATTACATAATACCGTATAAATATGAAGAGGTGAATCAAACCTCTTCATTTATTTTTTTAGGGGACCTGGCAGCTTACATTTTTATGCAGCTTAAAAATGAATAATTTAGGGTGATTTACAAAGAATATTTTTGAAGTATATCTTATTTTTGTGCTTAATGTTAATATCCCATATATTCCTTGAACAGGAGGATTGCTTTGGCAAAAAAATATGTTATTCTTATAAGCACAACGCTCATTTTAACACTGCTTCTCAGTGCATCCTACTTTTATGACGGCGATTTGAGGGACATCTACCAGTATCCCAGGGCTGCCCTGTCCTATTACGGTTCTTCAGGACAGGAAGTGATCAATATCCAGGACAAGCTCTATAAATGGGGGTACTATAAAGGAATCGTAGACGGAAAATACGGATATCAGACTTATACGGCGGTGCGCCTGTTCCAGTACAAAAACGGCCTTAAGGTTGATGGAGTTGCAGGTCCGGAAACCCTTTCCGCCCTCGGCCTCCCTACGGGGAAAAAAGCTGGGGGAGGCACCGGAACTTCCTATAGTAAAGACACCAACCTGCTTGCCCACCTGATACACGGCGAGGCCAGAGGTGAACCTTATGTGGGGCAGGTAGCGGTGGCGGCAGTCATCCTCAACAGAACCCGTGACGGCAGATTCCCCAAAACCATTGCAGGGGTTATTTATCAGCCCGGAGCCTTCGACGCCGTATCTGACGGCCAGATAAACCTGGAGCCCACCGATGCATCCTATAAGGCGGCAAGAGACGCCCTTAACGGCTGGGACCCCTCAGGAGGGGCAATCTATTATTGGAATCCGGCAACAGCCACAAGCAAGTGGATCTGGAGCAGAACCATCATCACCCGGATCGGGAAACATGTTTTCGGAGTATAGAGGAGGTTGCCCGGCAGGCGGTTTTTACCGCCTCTCTATCTCCCTATACGCTTTAAACGATGAAAAGATATAGGTCACGAAAGACCCAAAGAACAGGGTTTTGAAAACCCAATCGACAATTAGGAGTACAGGCATGAAAAAGGAATTGGGATTTTCCATCTGCATGACATAAAGCTTGCCGGCTGTCAAAGAACCCTGCAGCAGGATGTAAACCAGATCATAGCAGAGGACTCTTCCCACAACGGGCCAAAAATGTGCGTCTGCAATTTTCTTACCCCTGCTGAATGCTTTTTGCCCCGATTCCATCGCTGCGGGATACCAGTAGAGAAGATACATCCTTAAAAACAGATATCCGAAAAAAGTCACAACCACAGTGACAACATCAATCAGAACAGCAGGAAGCAAAAGGTCCGTCCTGTCTGTAGAAGCCGCCCTGGTCACAGCCAACCCCGGAATAAATACCACCATTGTGAAAAGCATGAACAAGATAAAGAAAATGAATGTCCGGAAGGTTATCAAAAACATCCTCAGGAAATATTGCTTAATTCCCTCTGCAAATTCTCTCACCCTGCCGCTTCCACCTTCCAAAGAGCCGCTCAAGACCTTGAAATATCCTCCCAGAACCACTCCTGCAGCCAGGGAAACAAACAGCACCGCTCCCAGCAGGTACAAAAGCCCGGAGAATGCCATGTCGGGTGAGGTTACAATACTTGTTACCATCTGAATAAAGGACATTATGCCTTCAAACACGTTGCCCACGCCGATCGCAGTAAAACTGAAGGCCAAAGGGAGAACAAAATTAAACTCAAAGATGCAATATATAAGCGCAATTGCCGACATCGTAATCAAAAGCGCAGGGCGTTTAAGCATTATACCCATAAATGAACCCTCTTTCAGATTTATAGCCCGGCAGAAGCAATACTGCCAGGCCATTATGATTATAGCATAATATGGTATTTGTGTAAACACGGCAGGCATAGGGTCTCCTGGCCCTCAGCCTATTTCTCAGACGCCTTTCATACTGAGGGATATCCTTTTTCTCTGCACATCGACGCTCAAAATTCTCACTTTGACGATGTCGCCGACAGCTACCACCTCCATGGGGTTTTTGACAAACCGGTCGCATAACTCCGAAATATGCACCAGTCCGTCCTGATGAACACCAATATCCACAAAAGCACCAAAATCCGCCACATTTCTGACGGTGCCCGTAACCACCATTTCCGGCTTGAGGTCTTCGATGTGGAGCACATCCGACAGCAGTACCGGCTTGGGCAGCTCATCCCTGGGATCCCGGCCGGGCTTTAAGAGCTCATTGATGATGTCCTGGAGCGTGGGAACACCGACGCCGATCTCTTCTGCAACCGCCATTAAGCTTTTTTTCTCGACCTCCTGCCTCAAGCTTCCCAGCTTTTTCTCTTTCACATCCTCCGGGGAATGCCCCGTCAGCCTTAGAAGTTTTTGTGCCGCCTCATAGGATTCTGGATGCACGGAGGTATTATCCAATATGTTTCTGCCGCCGGGTATCCTGAGAAAGCCGGCACACTGTTCAAAGGCCTTGTCCCCCAATTTCTTCACCTTTTTGAGCTCATTCCTGCCGCTGAACTTCCCGTTGGTTTCCCTGTACTCCACAATGTTTTTGGCCAGGCCGGAATTTATTCCGGATATGTAGGAAAGCAGCGGAGCAGACGCCGTATTGAGGTCCACGCCCACACTGTTCACGCAATCCTCAACAACGCCTCCCAGGGATTCTCCCAGCCTTTTCTGGTTCATGTCGTGCTGGTACTGGCCCACACCGATGGACTTGGGGTCGATTTTCACCAATTCGGCCAAGGGGTCCTGCAGCCTCCTGGCGATGGAGACGGCACTCCTCAACGCTACGTCAAAGTCCGGGAATTCCTCCGCGCCGATCTTTGAAGCCGAGTAGACGGAAGCTCCCGCCTCGCTCACCACCATGTAATATACTTTTCTTTCGATTTCCTTCAAAAGTTCCGCTACAAATATCTCCGACTCTTTGGAAGCCGTTCCGTTGCCGATGGACACGATATCCACCTTATACCTGTCAATAAGCTGCTTCAGTACCTTCTTCGCCTCCTCCACCTTGTTCTGCGGAGGTGTGGGATAGATAACGGTCGTCGTGAGCACCTTGCCGGTGTCATCCACCACAGCGATCTTGCAGCCCGTCCTGTAAGCCGGGTCCAGTCCCAGCACCACCCGTCCCTTTACGGGAGGCTGGAGTAAAAGGTTTTTTAAATTCTCCGCAAAAACCTTCATTGCCTGTTCTTCCGCCATCTCCGTCAGTTCGTTGCGCACTTCGCGCTCAATGGAAGGGTAAATGAGCCTGTGGTAAGCATCTTCCACCGCTTCCTCCACCAGGGAGGCCGTTATCGAACGGGGCTTTTTAACGGTTTTTACCTTAAGGAAATTTGTAATCTGTTCATCTGGCACGAGTATCTCCACCTGGAGGAACTCTTCCTTCTCTCCCCGGTTTATTGCAAGCACCCTGTGTTTTGCTATTCTTGACACAGGTTCTTTGAATTCATAATACATCCTGTATACGGAATCCTCTTCCTTCCTGGCTTTGGATTCCATGATGCCGTGCCTGAAGAACATCTCTCTTACGGACTTCCTGAATTCCGCATTGTCCGAGACCTCTTCCGCAATAATATCCTTCGCCCCCGCCAGGGCTTCCTCGACGGTGTTTACACCTTTTTCAGGGTCCAGGTAAAGCTCTGCCAGCTCCTCCACTGCGCCCTTCATGGTCATCTGGGCATATAGGACCGCTGCCAGGGGCTCAAGCCCCTTGTCTTTTGCAATGGTGGCCCGGGTCCTTCTTTTCGGCCTGAAAGGCCTGTAGATATCTTCAATTTCCTGGAGGGTCACCGCCCTGTTCAGTCCATGGGAAATTTCATCGGAGAGCTTCCCCTGTTCTTCAATCAGCCTCCTTACATCTTCCCTTCTGGCTTCCAGGCTCCTCAAATACACCAACCGTTCGTGAAGCTCCCTTAATACCTGGTCGTTCAATTCCCCGGTCATCTCTTTCCTGTACCTGGCGATAAAGGGTATGGTATTTCCATCGTCAACAAGCTTGACGGTATTTTGAACCTGAAAAGGCTTCAGGTTGAATTCCTGAATCAACTGAGCAATAATATCGGCCATGGCCTACCTCCTGATCTCCGAATTTCACCGACGAACTCGGGTGTCTCTGGATATTATACCAGAATTCCTCATTATTTTCCAAGGGGGCATACGCCGGAGGGGACAATCCTTAACTTTTTTGCAGCGGCAAAAGTTGAGGACTGTCCCCCAAAAGAGTTTATGGTATAACAACCGCTGAAGTGATTGTGCGGTTATTATAGAATTAATGCACTTGCGCTAATACGGGGACAGTTCTCCACTTTCTTTGCAGGGGCAGATGGCATAATAGGACTTTGAAGAACCCATGGACATCGCCGTAAATGTAAACAGTTGAGGACTGTCCCCTTAGAGA
>JAFADI010000055.1 GCA_023424965.1 Bacillota bacterium | reverse complement strand
AATCATCTACCGGATATACCTTGGCCTGATGGGAGAGCAGTTTATTCACAAAATGCAGATTTCCGCCATTAAATGACTTTGCGAAAAGCAATAACACAATCCGGGAAATAAATTATGGGTGCTTTATTTGTTATTTTACCCGAATATGTAGAATTTTGCTGGCATGTACCATTTTCTCTATGGAAATATAAGAATCAAATTGACACCGAACAAATGTTCTGATATATTTATGGTAAATTATTACATGGGGAAAGGCTCTTAAGGCCTGGGAGGTATTTATGTCGGATTTAAAATTTCAAATCGTAAAAAGCATCGGTATCCTCGGAGAAGGCAAAGAAGGTTGGAAAAAGGAAGTCAATGTGGTAAGCTGGAATGAAAGAAAACCAAAGCTGGACATCCGCGAGTGGAATGAGAACCACGAAAAAATGAAAAGGGGCGTAACCCTGAATGCCTATGAAATGAAAGAGCTCCAGGGGCTTCTTCTGGAACTGGACAGCGGCTGTCTGGAGCTGGAGATGGAAATGCAGGAGCATTGACCATTTTGCTTTCTCCAGGAAAGCGTGTAAAATGCTGCACAGCTGCAGATGTGCAGTGCCGGAAGGCTCCAGACGCTTATGCATATGTCAATTGGAGGAGAAAAATAAATCCATGAATATTCAGATATTCGGTGCACCGAAGAGTTTTGACACACAGAAAGCAGAGAGATACTTCAAAGAGAGAAAAATCAAATATCAATATATCGACCTGTACAGATATGGTCTGAGCAAAGGTGAGTTCGCAAGCGTCAAGGCGGCTGTAGGGCTGAAAGAACTGATCAATCCGAATGCGAAGGAATACAAGGCCCTCAACATGCAAAACCTTGGCACGGGAACAGCAGCGGAAGAAGTCCTGTTCAACAACCCGAAACTATTCCGGTCGCCCATTGTCCGGAACGGGAAAACTGCAACCGTAGGTTACCAGCCGGAAATCTGGAAGACGTGGGAGTGAAAATGGCGGTAGACTGGATCACACGCTTTACTACCATGAATCAGATACATACCCTGTAAGGGAGCCGCTGTTCATAGAAGATGATGGGCTGTATAGAAATTGAAGCACAGCCCATCTGTTTCATTCAACATTGCATAAGGGATATCAACAGCCAATCCCAATCCCAATGACCATTGACGACAAGACCTTTCGCGGAAGCACAAGTTGCTTCAATCCAATAGATAGCATTGTTGGCCAGCCACGTTATTGTTCATATCGAATCGTTGGATTCCAGGCCGTTGCATCATTAAAGTTGTTACCGTACTGGTTCACATTAAAATCCACATACTCTCCGGCAGATACATCTAACGTGATATTTGTCTCAAAACCTTCGTCGTCGTCTCCTTCAATGTGCTGGGCTTGACCATTCTTCGGCCAGACAATGCCGCTGCCTTTCCATATGAAAGCATTTACCCCGTCATGGCCACCGGTATCATTTTTTTTAACCCGGCCAGAAATATTAATTTTACCTGACTTCGGTGCTACCCACCTTAAAAGGGTATTCTGATTTGTACCCCCATCAGGATGCAAAATTATATTTCCGTCTGAACCTTTCCAAATCAATTGATAGGGTAAATTGCCATGCCACATGGCATCTCTATCGTCAAAATTCATGTCAATACAAATGCTGCCGTTATAGTACATGTAATACCAACCGCTCTTTCCCTGTATAGATGGGGAAAATTGGTCATATGCATTATATCCTTCCGTCCAATAGCTTAAAAGCTTATTCAACTCTGTTTGATTGATTGCCGTAGGGCTTGCATGCCTGCAATTTGCAGGTGTATTATATTGTGCCGGTGCGGTTAATAAATTCCATCCGCTTCTTGTTGTAGAATCAAGGTTTGTAGTCGTCATACACCCGAAACCTTCATTGGTACCAAATTTATCATAATATAACATCCATTTGTTTTGTGAAAGGTCTTTAATTACAAACGGACCTTCGGCTGCTTTATTAATTGCAATTGTTGTGAGGGGTTCCGACATAAAGCTGCTGAAGGGACCTGTAATGGATGTTGATCTCACTACATGCAGCTCATCCGTATCATCATTCTTATAATACAGATAGAAGTTACTGCCATTTTGGATGATGGACCCGTCGATGATGTCAGTGGTTCCTTCCGCATACAGCAAAGTTGCTTCCTGTGTAAGAGTATAAAAATCATTCGTTTTTACATAATACAAGCTGTGATGTGACTGTCCGGCGATTCTTCCTGAAAATACGATTACATATCCTCCTGCAGGGTCCTTGAAGGCTTCAGGTGCCCAATTTTCTACACAGTTTGCAGGACCTACATGTAAATTCCTCGGTGATGAGAAGGTACAGAGATCCGGTGAATCAATTACAACAATATTGCCATCTGTGTTTGTTGCCAATATTACGAAGGTTCCGTCGTCTTTTTTGAATGCTGCCGGGTCACGGCCTTTAAACCCATCAATTACCGGGTCACCATTGTTCAGTGTAGTCCAGTTTAATCCGTCGGTAGAATATGCCATGCGGATTGGGTATGGCTCCGTCCAGCTTCCTGTTTGAAGGAAGTATGGCATCACATAGGCTACTCCTCCGTTTGCCATTGCCGACGGTGGTAACATGAGCATAAATGTGCCGGTTAAAACCAGTGCAATTACCAGAAATATAGACATTGATTTAAATGACTTGTTTTTTCTCATAGGAATACTCCTTTCAGGTTGTCCAACTTGCTGTTGTAATATTTGCAGCAAGTTATTTAATCCGCACTAAAAATTTTACATTCCGACATGAATGCACCCTCCGATTCAAATCATGCAAACTTCTCAGATTATCAGCTTGTAAATAATAGCACGAGTCAAATTCAAAGGATGCCTCATCAACCCTTTACAGCTCCTGCTGTAACGCCTCGGATGATATGCTTTTGTGCGAAAAGGTAGAATAGCAGGATTGGAATCATTGAAAGAATGATGGCGGCAAAGGCCATATTCAATTCTGAGCTGTACTGTCCCATAAAGTAGTATTGAACCAAAGGCAATGTACTGACATTCTTTTTCTGAACCAGAATCAATGAGGTTTGGAAGTCATTCCAGCACCCGAGTGCAGAAAGGATTATGACGGTTACGTTTATGGGCTTGAGCAGTGGAAATATTATTTGCCAGAAAGTCCTGTATAGGGAGCAGCCGTCAATAACAGCAGACTCCTCCATTGATCTTGGAACGGTTTTTACAAAGCCTGTATAAAGGAAGAAATTAAATCCAAGATTAATTCCTGCCAACGCAATAATGAGTCCCGGCAAGGTATTGATCAAATGTAAATTAAACATCATTTTATAAAACGGAAACATGATTACTTGAAAGGGGAGCATGATAGACGCCAGAAATAAATAATAGATTACATTATAAAATTTATTGTTATATCTGGAGATGATATAAGCTGCCATGGACGAAGCAATAATGATTATTATGACTGAAAATACGGTAACAATGAAGCTGTTTTTCAATGCATTGAAGAAGCTTGAGACCTCAACGGCCCGTATATAATTCTCAAAATGAATTTTTGCGGGTAACCCTATGGGGGATAAAGCTGTTTCCTCTCTATTTTTTAAGGAGTAGACGATGCAAATATAAAAAGGAGCGATGTATACCAAAGTAATAAGATACATAAGAACTGCAACAGCTTTTTTGAATATTTTTCCCATGAGCACATTATCTCTCATTATAGTTCCACCTCTCTTCTCCGCAAAAAGGATGTCGTTACCGAAGATATTAAAATAACACAGGCCATCATCACCAAAGCCGCCATTTGACCATATCCGGCCTTGTTAAAAGGGAACATATAATTGTAAACGTAAATTGCGAAGGTGGTAGATGCATCACCCGGTCCTCCTGAGGTGGCCGCCATCGGGTAATCAAATACCTTGAGGCACCACCCGAGCCAAAGCGTAATGCAGGTTGTAAAGGCAGGCGCCAACATTGGAAAGGTGATGGTCTTGAATTTTTGAAAAATATTTGCGCCATCGATTCTTGCCGCTTCATCCAATTCTTCCGGGATACTTTGAAGCCCGGCATAATAAATAACCATGGCAAGCCCGGAATCCCTCCAAACGCATATAAAAATAATGCCGTACATCACAGTGTCGACGCTCCCCAATAAGCCTTTTATTCCGAACAGCAACGGAAACACATCCAAATATAAATACGTCCAGACGAAAGCGGCAAGAACCAAGCTTGTGACCATGGGTGAGAATATTGCGCTTCTCAACAGATTGGCCCCCCTGAACTTCTGATTTAAGCCTATTGCCAGCATTAAGCCTATTGCATTTACAAGAACCACAACCAAAACGGTATAAAGCAAGGTGTTTTTTATTGGAGTGATCGCTGCTTCATCTTTGAATAGAAGCAATAAATTCTTAAATCCCACAAAATCATAGTCTTTCCCTATACCATCCCAATTGGTCATGGATATGCCGATACCTTGAATAAAAGGAATTGCAATTACAAAGATAAATAGAGCAAGTGCAGGGATTAAAAATGTAAATTTCTCGAACTCTATCCAGAGTTTCTTAGTATTCAATGTGCCCACCTCTTATAGTTCTATAAAATTCACCCCTTAGCTTGAAGCGGCTAAGGGGTGGTTTTACAATATTGTTAAAGTGTTGTTATTTGGAAGTCGCCTTGATTTTGTCAAAATCCTTATCAAGGTCGGCTAGCATTTTTGTCACGTCTTTATCCTTGGAAGCCGCAAAGCTCTGAAATTTCCTATCAAACGTGTCAATATACTGACCGGTAAAGTTTGCTGTCTTCTCAAAACCGATTACTTTGCCCGATGCTGCAATATCAATGAAATTCTGAAGCATCGGATCTACTTCTCCAGGCTTCACATCCTTGATGGCGCTGAGCTGAAGCGCTGTTTTTGACCATATGGCTCCGGCTTCGGGAGTTGACAAATATCCGGCAAACTTCACCACCGTATCCTTTACTTTTGACTGTGAGCTGAACATAAAACAATCGTCAACATAATTGGGAAGTGCTTGGTCTGCTTCATTATCCAACATAGGGTATATGCCGAACTGGAAGTTTCCCTGCGGGTTGTTTTTCCGGATATCGCCGATAGCCCAGGAACCTGTGCCCAGGAATGCACACTTTCCTGTAGCAAAATTGGAAAGTCCGGTATTGTAGTCAATGCTGAAAGGGTCGTTGCCTACATAATCAAATATTTTTGAAAAGTGTTCAACTGTTGTTCTCAATTCAGGGATATCTGAAAATTTCTTTGTGCGATCCATTAATTCTTTGCGGTAATCAGGATATTTTTTTACTATATTTCCCAATATATTGGATTCATAATTAACACTCAACGTCCAGGCATCTTTATACATGGCGGATATGGGCGTAATCCCCTTGGCTTTCAATGTATCACAGGCTTTTATAAATTCTGTCCAGGTCCTGGGTACTTCAAGTCCTGCCGACTTTAAAACATCAAGATTAAAATACATTCCTAAGCCGCCCAAATCCAGCGGAACGCCATAGATCTTACTGTCGATTGTAATAGACGGAAACGCATTGTCTTGAAAATTCTTTGTAAATGCCTGATCCGTGAGGTCCAAAGCCTGACCCGCTTTTACCATTTCAGTAAATAACGCCGGACGGCCCATGAATACGTCAGGCGCATCACCCGCAGCGACCTTCATTTTTAACGTGCTCGCAAAGTTGTCCTGACTTATATATTGATTATCAAAAGTTACATTTGGATTATTCTTTTTAAATCCGTCAATAAGAGCAGCGACCCCGTCCTTTTTGGTCTGTTCACTCATGTGATGCAATACTGTTACTGTAACAGGCTTACCGTCAGCTGCGGAATTTGCCGCTTGTTCCGGGGTTTCTGCTTTATCCACTGTAGCAGCCGGTGGCGTAGTGCCGCATGCAGTGAATAAAGAAACTGAAAATATCAATACAATAATCAGAGCTAAGACCCTTTTCATCAAAAGACCTCCTAAAATATTTTTGTTATCACCCGGTGCACCTTGTACTTGTAATTATAAGGTACAAAGGATGAAACAAAAATATTTTATCTTGTCATTTTATCGTATATTATGATTTGAAATTTTGCTATTTTATTAGAAATCCTGGTGTGCGCAGCATTGGATAAGAGCTCACTTTGAAAAGTCTTTGGGCGAAATCCCGGTAACCTTTTTAAACAATTGATAGAAATAGGCATAGTTTTCAATACCTATCTCATTTGCAACTTCATACAATTTCATATTGGATTCCTTAAGAAGCTTTACAGCAATATTGATTTTTATTTTGTTAAATAAATCAACAAAGGATTCTCCGGTTTCCTTCCGAATCAGCTTACTCAGATGCGTCGGGCTTAAAGAAACCACATCTGCAATTTCCTGAAGCAATACCTTTTTGTTATAGTTTTCATTTAAATAATCGATTACTTTTTTAACTGCAGTACTGTAATTCTTCCTCTGCTCTTTATTTATCTGTTGAGATACGTTCAGTATAAAGGCTCTTACATAGTCAAATGCCTCCGTAATGCTTGAAAGCTTGCTGATATCATTGTATAAATCGCCCGGTCCTTTGAACATATCAGTAGAATTTTCATTTTTCTCGACGAGAATTCTTCTGGAAATTGTGCAAATTTCAATTAACAGGTTTCTTACATAGTCAGCATCCTTCGTTTCAGTTTCCTTGATTTCGAAGAATAATTCATCCAGTAATCCGTCGATTAAATCCTTACCGATTCTTAAGTATTCATAAATCAGATTAATTTTTTTCATAATCGGATATTCATTTACAATGCTTTTATTTTGCAGGGAGGCCGCATGAATGATCACTTTGTTTTCTATAAAGAATTTACAGTCCAGTGCAAATTGAGCTTCTGAATAGGACTTTTTAACTTCTCTTAATCCCTTATGGAGGCTGCTTATTCCTATCGTAAACTTGACATGTGTATGCTTTTTCAAAACATCGGAAATCAAGCTGCAAATCTCGATCATCCTTACATTTAAATTACTTTGCAAATCGATCTTTGTCGGAACAGCAATTACAGTAAAACTGTAATCAATGCCAAAACCGATACATTCAACATCTTTGATACATTCACTATTTTTTTGTAGTACTTCCTGAGCTGATTTCAAAAATTCACTTAATTTTTCCTCATGTGCAGTATTCTTTGCAAGGATATTTAGATCAGGTTTTATTGTGAAGCACACATGCTTTGAGAAGGTCAGGTTTAAATACTTTGACCTCTCCTCAAAAATCTCATCTTCAAAATAGAAGCCATGAATAATATCGATAATAAATTTTTTTCTTATCTCAGAGAGCGAGTCATTCATGACCAGCTGCATTTGGTTTTTTTCTACTCTGCTTATTTCCCTTTGTATTTCTTCTTCCGTCTCAAAACGAATCTCCTCAACTGCATGTTTTACTGCGGCCTTCAATTCCTCCTGCTCAATCGGTTTTAGTATCAGGTCAATAACTCCAAGTTTTAAAGCTCTTTGGGCATACTTGAAATTATCGTAGCCTGTTATAATGATAACCTTGACCTGCGGGAAAGCACTTTTTAGCCGCTCGGTTAATTCAAGCCCGTCGAGTTTTGGCATTTTAATGTCTGTAATGACTAAATCAGGAGAGTATTTTTCAGTCAATTCCAAGGCCTGCATACCGTTTGCCGCCTCTGCAACGACCTCACAGCCCAATCCCTTCCAATCTACCGTTGTAACAAGTGATGTCCTGATGATATTATTATCATCAGCAATTAAAACTTTAATCATATTCACATTCCTCCATCACCGTTTTTAAAAGGAATTTTGACATCCACCGTGGTTCCCATATCCGGTTGACTTGATATATCAATCCCGAAAGCACTCCCGAATAATATTTTAATCCTTTTGTCTACGCTTCGTATACCAATACGCGTGTGTTTCCCTGTTTCATCCTCATTTTCATAGGAATAATCCAGCATTCTTTCTAAAACATCCGGAGTCATGCCTTTTCCATTATCGGAAATCCTTATCACCAGCTTATTCTCATCGAATAGGGTACTTATAACGATAAGCCCGCCCTCCTCCATACTTTCGATGCCATGGGCAATTGAATTTTCTACGATGGGCTGCAATATCAATTTTGGAACTTCACAATTTAAAACTTCCCTGTCTATCTCATATTCAACCTCAAACCGGTCCCCCAAAAGTGTCTTTTGAATAGACAGATAGCTTTTGACATATTCCAATTCTTCGCTTAATTTAATAATGGATTTATTCCCACTGATGCCTGCCCTGAATAGCCGGGCCAGAGACATGGCAATATTTCCGATTTCCTCATGCCCCAGTATCCTTGCATAGCTGTTGACAGATTCCAATACATTATATAAAAAATGCGGATTGATTTGAGCCTGCAAGGCATTAAATTCTGCTTGCAAAGCCTTGTATTCAGCCTTTTGCTTCTCCGTTTGCTCCACTGTGATTTTTTCAAACAGATCATTTAGCTTATTTGTCATGGCATTGAATTCCATTGCAAGCTGCCCCACCTCATCATAGCTTTTGGGTTCAATCTGTATAGAAAAATTTCCTTGACCCACTTGCCGTATTCTTTTTAAAAGCAACCGGGTATTTGCCGTAATATTTCCTGAAATCCAAACGGCGATAGCCATGGCGATGAGTATGCATAAAATGCACACCAGATAGATCCAATATTTTATTTTATCCGCATCCTTGTATAAATCCTTATAGGTATTTACATACAATGCTTTCCACTTATCATTTGTTGATCCTCCCACAACGACCATATAATCTTCGTTGTCATAGTTGACAACCGGATCCTGGCTGTCAATATGATTAAACTTTAATTTCTTAAGATATTCTGCAAGAGGTAAAATATCTTTATCACAGGATATGATATCACCCAAATTGTTGTAAATCACAATTTTACCGTTCCTGCTGTTGCTCAAGCTGTAAAACTGGTTTGTAAAATAGCTTTCATCAATACCTACGGCAATGATTCCTTCATAGCCGGTGGTTATGTCACTGTAAATGGCGCGTATGATATAAATAATTCCCGGATGATTCCTGAAACTAACCCAAAGGGGAGTTCCCCAATTATCCTTAATTTCTTGATGGTTGCTATTAACATATTGATAGATATCTGTCTGACTGTAATGAACGTTCATACTTTCTTTATTGGAATAATAATATGAATTTGTAGTCTCGTCTTCTGCATACATTTCGTTAATGCCGGATTTCGATGTAGACATTTGAACCACAACGCTCACAAAATATTTATATTTCTCACTGGCTGGCAGCTCATGATTATTTAAGGTTGAAGGAAATAATTCGGTTAGCCTCACCTGTGCAAGGATGCTCTCTTCATAATCTTTTGCTTTGTAAGAGATGTTATTTGTAATCTGTTCGATAAGACTTTTTGACAAGGCGATGGCACTTTCCCTTGAATTGGATTCATAAACCCTAAACAAAAAGACACTGATCATTCCAACGGACAGGAAGATAATGATGATATAGGATACAAGGAATTTACTTCTGAGCTTTAAGTTCAGAAATATGTTTAAAAATTTTGGCGTAAATATCACCCCTTATAAGCGCTGGTTACCGGTAAAAAGAAGGCGGAACACCTTCAACTTTTCTAAATGCACGGCTAAAGGAATTTATGCTGCTGAATCCGAGCAGCTCTGAAATCGCAGTAAAAGACATATTTGTAAATTGAATCATTTTTTTAGCTTTTTCTACCCGTATCAAACGATGATAGTGAATTGGAGATACGGTAAAGGCCTTTTTGAAAAGCCGAATCAGGTGATATTTGCTAAAATTAAATTCAGAGGATAATTCATCCAGGTCAACTTCTCTATCGGCATTGTAATATAAATAATCCTTCACACCGATTAATTCAGCCATATTTTCCGAGACCACAGGGTTGTTATGCCAGTAATTTTCCCGCATCAGATAAGTCCATAGCTTAACAAACATTCCCTTTACAATGATTTCATGGAATGGCATTTTCATTTCATACTCTTTGATGATTTCGAAAAGCATTTCTTCAAACAGCTTAGTGTTGCTTAGGCGCATTTGATTCGGAAGGTCAATTTCGCTGTTTTGTGGCATACTCTCGCGGAACATTTTCATTTCAAGGCTTGTTAAGGCTTCAAGGGACTTAAAAGACACCTTGACTTCGGGACTGTCCGGTTGGTAAAACAGGTCAAAATGGATATGGGGCTGGTGAAAACAGGAATCCCCCAGAATATCGATGGAATGTCTTTGTTTTGGTTTAAACAGAAACACATCTCCCGGATTGCCGTAAAAACTTTTACCCTCGATATCTACATGAATATTTCCTTCTTTTATGTAAAGCAGTTCAAAATCGAATATGACCCTTTCATGAAGCCGCCAGGGCGAAAATATTACACTGTCCGTTGCAATACGTATGTAGGGAGATATTTGATTGATGTCCATTCCATATACCTCTTTACCCAATTTCATTCAGCCGGTTGGTCCGCAGAAATTATGTTAACATTATAAGCTTTTTGCAATGTTCGCGCAATAACTGATAAACTTGTGCAAACTTTTGTTAGAGACAGTCCTGTCTAAATCGCCTAAAATATAGTCAGGTCAGCACAATAAATTATATTTGCAAATCACAGGGAGGTCAATTGTATGCATGAATTTAACGGACTGGGCATGAGTCTTGGGAATCTGTCTTTATTGTCCAAAGCAAAAACCCGTTCAATATCCCCGGAAAATTTTACAGGGGACAAGGGTGAAGGCGGTAAGGCCATATCCGGCACAGGTGCACAATGCGCCCGTGAGCTGGGACAGGGCTGGAAGATTTCGCCCAGTGTGAACATAGACCCTGGTGAAACGTTTACGCTTGCGGACATCACGGGCCCCGGTGCAATACAGAGCATGTGGATAACAGGTCCTATAGGGCGTGATTTTATCCTGCGGATGTACTGGGATGGACAGGAAAGCCCTTCGGTAGAGTGCCCTTTACCTGATTTTTTTGCTTTGCCCTGGTCTGTATATTCACAAATAAACTCTGTTCCCATATCGGTGAATCCAAAGGGAGGGCTGAATTCCTTTTGGGAGATGCCCTTTAGAAAGCACTGTAAAATAACCCTCCAAAATAATCACCCCAGTGAAAAACAGGTGTGCTATTACCAGATCAACTACACCTTGACCGAAATCCCCGAGAACGCTGCATATTTTCACGCCCAGTTCCGCAGGAAGAACCCTCTGCCCTATGGTGAGGTCTATACCATACTGGACGGTGTTAAGGGACAGGGTCATTATGTCGGGACTTCGATGGGTTGGGGCATCAATAACAACCTTTGGTGGGGAGAAGGTGAAATAAAGTTTTATCTGGACGGAGACAGGGCTTTCCCATCCATTTGCGGAACAGGTACGGAAGATTATTTCGGCGGGGCCTGGAATTGGGACGTTGATGGTAAATACGTTACCTACTCAACACCCTATTTAGGCATGCATCAGGTTATTAAGCCCGATGGTCTTTACAGCACACAGCACAGGCATTCGATGTACCGCTGGCACGTGATGGACCCGATCCGGTTTGAAGAGGATTTGCGGGTTACAATACAGGCACTGGGCTGGAGAAGTGAAGGAAGATACCTGCCGGGACAGCATGACATAAGTTCTGTTGCCTATTGGTATCAGACCCTTCCTACAGTCAAATTTCCGGATTTGCCCACAAGAGATTTGCTGGAAATCCTATAGAATATCGGTTCATAAATAAATTTTGTGCCGGAAACCAACCTGGCAGTTGGGAATAAAAATTGATAAGGAATTGACGTTATTGCTTTTTTTACCATTTACTTTTCTGAAAAAATGTATTATATTATATAGACATCACCCATATCGCGGGGTGGAGCAGTTGGTAGCTCGTCGGGCTCATAACCCGAAGGTCGAAGGTTCAAGTCCTTCCCCCGCAACCATGCCGAGTGGTGATATAGCATTTGAAAGCTGTATCACCACTCGCTTTTTTATGCCTTCATTTACGTGGAGTAGCTGACGGCTACTCCTTTTCTCGTTTGTATGAGTACATCCAGCTCCGGCAGAGGCAGTATATCCGGTATCTCCATCGACCCGACACAGTTGTAGTGGATTTTGAGTTTTTGGACGTGTACACCGCCTACCTTCTCGGCCTGATATACTTCGATGTGATTGATCAACTCATTAAGCATCCGCTGGGTCAGCTTCCTTGCACGCGTGTATTTCCGGACAGTGGCCATAAATATGTCCGCCGATATAGCCCTATCGCTTTCCGTGCAAATTTCCGCTTTGAGAGCTTTGATTAGCTTTGCAAGTTCGCTTTGTTCCTCATCATAGCGTTTCGTCATCTTGACAAAACGGTCATCCGACAACTTTCCGGCCACATTATCCTCATACAAATGCTCAATCACATTGTCAATCTCCCGACCACGAGCCATAAGAGAATTAAGCTCTTTCTGTTTTAGCTGTCGCTGAGTGACCACAGCTTTTTCAGAATGGCCAATAACCGCTTTAACAGACTCATCCTCGAACTGACTGGCGAAGCGTGTCAGACGACGGATTTCTCCAAGCACAACCTGCTCCAGAAAGTCCACCCTGACATAATGTGTCGAGGAGCATGTTCCTCGATTTCCCTTATAATTGGAGCAGTTGAAATACTTGATGTCTGGATTGCCTTGGTTGAAGTGGTAATGCAGGTTATGTCAGCAGTCCGCACAAACAAGCAGGCCAGAAAAGATGCTCTTTTCCCCCTCGTTGGTCCGGCGCTTTCGGATTTTCCCACGCTTTTGCTGTACCTTTTCTCAAGTCACCTGGTCGATCACCGGCTCGTGTACATCGTTGAAGTGGCGAAGTTTTCGCTCAAATACAAGCTGATCTCTGTGACGATGGGCTTATCTGTTATCCCAAATAATGTGTCAAATTTTAAGTGTAGGTTCAAAAAAATCCCAAGGCGTGTCAGCATAAAAGTAAGCATATCCATTTTCAGTCGTTCTAACTCTCTATATAGAACTTCTATGTTTGCATGTGCCAGTAACGCTTGTTGAATACCATCTCCCCACCTTCCCCAAAGATTTGGAGAAATTACTATTGCATCCGACCAACGAGGTTAGTATATTATTCAAATAATTGCGTCTATGATTTTCTGATAAATCTATAGATTGATCTGTAAAAGTTTGGTGTACGTTATCTTCTTCCAACCATGACCAAAAAGCAAAATGATTTACCCCCAACAGGGGAAATATTCAGCCAAATGAGGAGTAAAGATAATATACATTTTACAGTTAAAATGTTATAATATTACTAATTAGTTCATGCATTGTCGAGAAATGAGGTTGACCAATCTAAATAACAGGAGGAAACTAGTATGACTGAATATCCCTACATGATGTCAAATAACAAAATTTCAATGATTATTGAAAGCTTACAGGCAGCAGCAAAGCCGTCAAAGTTTACTCTTGACTTTCTCCGAAACATGGGATATACCAGTACCAATGATAGAGGTATAATTCCTCTTTTTAAAAAATTGGGATTTTTAACAGACGATAGTATTCCTACTGTGTATTACGATCAACTACGTGATAAAACGACTTATAAAAAAATACTAGCAGCCCGCATACGGGAATTATACGCAGAACTGTTTACCATTAATGTTGAAATCTATAAGGATAATGAAGCTAACATAAAAGGGGCAATCTCGCGCGTTACTGGTGGAGATGAAGAATCTGTAAAAAGAGTCTATAGTACGTTTAAAGCACTGTGTAACATTGCAGACTTCAGCCAAACTCCTACAGGAGAAAACCCAGTTGAAGTGCCTGTAAAAGAGCAAAATCCTGAACCTCCACCGGACCGCGTCCAGCCCAAAAAAGTGGGAACTGAATTTCACTACAATATTCAAATTCACTTGCCCGCTACAACAGACATTTCTGTTTATAATGCCATCTTTAAAAGTCTGAAAGATAATTTGCTAATTTGAGGGAACGCCATGAGTAAACGAACTATAAAAGAGTTTGTGTTTAATGCTTTACTAACTCAAGATACCTTCAGTACATTAGAAAAAGAAGGAATATCTGTTTCACATTCTAGTGATTTCGCTTCTATTAGTCGTGTAGTAGAAAGAGACTTTAGTCCAAGAATCTGGTATGACGCAATTAACATGTCATCGGTATATACGGCGTTGTATTGTATTGAAAACACAATACGTAATTTCATTGTGGAGCGAATGTCTGAACGTCATGGTATTGATTGGTGGGAAACTAAAGTCCCCAAAAAGATTAAAGATGCTGTGATAGGTTTAAAAAAACAAGAGGAAAAAAACAAATACCATTCTAATAGATCTGGAAGTGAAATCGGCTATACTATGCTTGGTAACTTAGGTCAGATAATGATAGCTAATTGGGAAGATTTCTCTGATATTATTCCAAACCAAGCTTGGCTTACATCTAGGATGGATGACTTAGAAATGTCCAGAAACATAATTATGCATACTGGCATTTTACCAACAGATGAAATTGAGAGGATTGAAAGCATCGTTCGAGACCTATTGAGGCAAATCGGGTGATCGATTCAGGAAGTCTTTCGCTCTCTTATAATTTTGTTTAGAAGTTGATCTTGTGACACTGCAACACCCGGCCCTATTTTTTCTAACACTAAGTCCATACATTATATGGGGTAAGACTAACTGCTTTCCCATCGCCTCGCCACCGAGTAGTAAATTGCCTCTGTGTGGTACAAAGTGCTATTATCAAGAGATGTTCTTAAAAAACTGAACTCTTTGTTAAAGACGTTGCAATATACGGTCAAACGTAGTATGATGGAAGTGTTCTTATAATAGGTGAGGTATAAGTTTATGAAACTGGATTGGATTACTCCGCAGAAAGCTGGGCAATTATGGGGTATTACCGAGCGACGAGTTCAAGCTTTGTGTATAGCGGGAAGGATTGAGGGTGCGGTAAAGCTTGGCAGAGTATGGCTGATTCCAAAAACCACACCGAAACCCATAGATGGACGTACCAAAGAGGGACGGAAATCAGATTTATCCGTGAATAGCAGAGAAAACTGACAAAGAAAAATTTGATTATATTTCCAACGGAAGGAGGTGTTGCATTGTGGCCGATAACAGCAGGGCAATTAATCGTGTATTCACTCGCGGCGTAATTCGTGAACTAATTCAAAACGGGTCAAATGAGGTGTTTGATTACGTTGTCCGGCGTTATGTCAATGACCCGGCCGACAGAACACACGGTGAGCTTTTCAGTGAGATATACGCACATTTGGGTAAAGAACAAAGAAACGAGTACTATTATATGAATACGCTGCTTAACAAACTCCTTGTCGGCATTCACAGCGTCAACACTACAACTGCACTGTCACAGATACATATCGGACGGCACATTGCTGATTTCGTTATGATAAACGGTGAAGGCAAGGTTTATGAGATAAAGTCAGACCTTGATAATTTTGATAGGCTATACGACCAACTCAGTGATTATTTCAAGGCGTTCAGTAAAGTGTCCGTCTTGTCTACAATCCATGAATATGAGCGTGTTGAACGAATACTTGCAGAGTTAGGTGATATGGGTGCGGCTGTTGGAATCTATGTGATGAATGACAAGAACCTTTGGTTTAATAGCAAAAGTCGTCGAGAACCGAAACAATTCGATGATAACCTCGACCACTCTTGTATTTTCAAATTGTTGCGGAAACGTGAGTATGAGAATGTTTTGCTGCATTATTTCAGCGAGATACCACAAGTCAAGCCTGTGTTGCATTTTAGAGCATGTCTTGAACAGTTTCAGACGATACCGATTCTCGATGCGCAAAATTTAGCATTTAATGAACTCAAAAAACGGAATAGGATTACGAAGACGGTTTTTGAAAGTATTCAAGCCGAGTTAAAATCCGTTGTCTATTTTTCCGGATTATCTCACAAACTGGCGGACATAGATCGGTTACTTCAATCTACTTACAGGGGGTATTGATATGTATTTTCCGTATTTTAGAGGCAGGCAATATGAACTGCTTGCATTAAAAGAACTTGCAAAAGACGGTTTGCTAAGTAAGTCTGTTATCCCTGTGGTGGAACCCGTCAAGCTTGCTAGAAAGGAGGAAAAATTCGTTGTTCCCTATAAGATGATTCCAACATTCGATATTATGTTTCAAGCATACATCAATACAAAACATCCCATTGCGTTTATATATAACCCGTCCGTCGGTGATTTGGCAAAAATTCCAAAAGCAATATCATCTTTATATTCATATCTGTCTGCAAATGAAATAATTCCTGCTGTAGCCATAAATAGTACCACATCGGATTGCTTAACCGATTTAGCGGCAAAAAAAGTATCAAAAAATGCAATCCTTACTGTGTTTGACAACAGAGATTCACTATCAGTTTATACAAGTGAGTTTAGTAGTATTTCGCCACGATTTACCCTTTTCTCCGACGAGCGGCAGATTAGGCGAGCCGTAAAGCAAAACAAAGTTATGTTTAAAGATAAGTTCATCAAGCAACAAAAGAACGCTGATTATTCAGATGATGAGTTTTTCTCAGAAGACCATCTTTATTTCGCGGATGAAGGATATGTTGGATTTGGGGACTACTCGATTATTGGTAATGAATATGCCGAGGGTGGGTGGGCGCCATACGCAGTTGCAATACATATTGTGTATTTTGCCGATGATAAAACATTGCGCGTCCGCCATTTTGTGTCTGATTCTAACGATGACACGTCTGACGTTGCCGGTAAATTTAGTGAAGCAGTTGCTAAACTCGCCGCTTGGTATAATGCTGGTCAGCAGAGGCAATTGACATCAGCACTTTCAACGTTAATTGACCATTCTACGACAGGATATTATCCCGGTCTTCCGACAATAAAAAAATTATCAATAATGCATCACTTAGAATTGATGAGTAAATATCTTGACGGGGTGCTACCATAATGAACTGCTGCATAGGATGCTTCTGTGACAGTCATATCCGCTCGATTATTACAAAGCAGAACATTATTGGCAATTGCGATTTTTGTTCGTCGAAAAATGTAGCAGTTTACGATGTTAATGTTGCGCCAAACCCACTTGCTGATATATTTATAAACTTGATTCAAACGTATTCAGTATCAGAAAACGCTGAAGCTAAACCTCTTAAAGTAGCTCTCCGTGATGAATGGGATATTTTTAATGCCGGTACTGAATTGATTCAAGCCTTAGTAAAAAAACTTTGTGAATCTGCATACCCCGAAAACGATGATATTTTCTCAAAGAATGTCATCATATCTCAACTTGCGGACAGTGATTTTCTTCGCGAATATGGTGTTGTTCGAGGACACAGTTGGGATGAGTTTTCTAACTCAATCAAGTATGTGAATCGCTTTCATAGCGGAATGTTTAACGCTGATGCCTTCGCATCGTTCTTATCAATCATTGCAAAAAGTTATTCCGCTGGTTCGCTATTTTACAGAGCACGAATTTCAGCCAGTAAAGAGGGCCTAGCAGTTGATAGTATGGGTACGCCGCCCAAAGAGAAACGCGGTGCTGGTCGTATAAACCCCGAGGGCGTTAGTGTGCTATATTTATCTTCTGATAATAAGACAGTTATAAACGAAGTTCGCGCCAACGCCTTTGATTATGTAACAATTGGTAAATTTCAATTATCGCGCGACATAAGAGTTGTCAACCTCTCCGGCATTGCAAAGACAAGCCCTTTTTTATATGAGGGTGAGCTTGAACAATTTGTGATCAATCGCAAAGTTTTCCAAGAGATTGCTTTCGAGATCGCAAAGCCGCTTAGAAGAAGTGATAGTCCGCTTGAATATCTTCCCACACAGTATATTGCCGAGTTCATCAAGAGTCAAAATTACGACGGCGTAGAATACGCAAGTACTCTAAGAAAAGGCGGGTCTAATCTTGCGATTTTTGATGAGGATCTTTTTAACTGCATTGGCGTAGAGACGATTGAAGTGTCAGAAATTATTTATAGGACACAACCGGACATAAGAGCTTAACACAAACAACCTCATATTGCTGCGTGAATAGACAATCTTTATCTAGATTATCTGTTATAGAACTCCTATATTAATATAAAAATTTAAGTAAATACTGCTTATTGACTACTTGCAAACCATTGATTTTACTAGCTTTTTTGAAAAGTTCTATATCCCCACTCGTACCAAAGGAAATAAAGGCTTCCAGAGATTAACTCGGGAGGCCTTTAATGTTATTTACCGCCTTTTAAACAGATATAAATGAAAAGCATGGAAGGTTTTGGAGATTAAAAAGTAATTGTTTTTACATTGAATTTGATGTAAAATATAATTGATAATACATCTAATTTGGTGTATTCCATGAAATGCACGGGAGAATAATATGAATGTATGTCATTACGAAACAAGCGGAGGCAAAGACTTAATCTTGACATACATTGATGAACTACCTAAGAATGAAAAGGCGGAAGGTTTACTGATAATTAAAAAACTTAAAGATGACGGGCTACAGGCGCTTTCTATACTAAACACACGACAACTACAGGGGAAGCTTTGGGAAATTAAATTTCATGCAAACCGCATAATATATGTTGTAGCAGATGAAGAAAATATGTACTTACTCCACGCATGCAGAAAGCAGAAAGGAAAAGCCGAGAAATTCGAATTAGATACGGCCGTCAGAAGGGTAAAAGAACTGGAAGGAGAGCTTGGAAAAAGGTTCGTCTGAATTGTGAGAGGAAGGTGTTTTAAATGCCATTTAAAAAGATTAATGTGGATGAGGAAATTGAAAAAAGGTTAATAAATGATCCGGAGCTTAAGAAAGCTTATGACCAGGCGAGGGATGAGTATGAAGTGATTAAGCAGCTTGTGAAGGAAAGAAACAAAATGGGTCTTTCTCAAAATGATATAGCACGGCAATCCGGATTAACCCAACAAATGGTTTCCAGAATTGAAACTGCAGATAATTCTCCTACCCTGCGGAATTTTATGAAATACGTAAAGAGCTTAGGGCTGGAAGTTAAGCTTGTGAAAAAGGGGCATAAGGATGAATGCCTTAAGGTATGACTTTTAGAGAGCTGAATTTCAAAATATCCTATTCCCCGCGACCCAAAAACAAAAGGCTTCCATTCTCACGGAAGCCTTCACTGTTCTTATACAGAAAACAAAAATCAATGCTCATACTTGACGGATTTCAAGGTATTCTTGAAATCCTCTTTTTCTTTTTCCTTCTTTCGGTCATCCCTTTTTTTCTGTCCGTTGTCATCATACTTCTGGACCCGGATCACAGGGACGATGGGTGATATTCTGCCGATATCCATGATACGCACCTCCTTGGCCGTAAAGCCTCGTGTCATCCCTGACAATATATATCGGAAGAATATGGGGGTTTATTAATACAAATCGATGCAGGATGGGCCGGATTTTTGCTATTCATACAGGTCGCCGGCCAGGGCTTCCAGGGAGGCCCTGTCTTTTATGATGATTTTTGCCTTTGATTTTTCAATAATTCCCTCACCGGTCAGATTGTTAATGGTGCGGATCAAATGCCTGTAGCTGGTCCCCAGCAAATCTGCAAGCTCGGTGAGCTTGTCGGTGTAGATGCCGTCCAGGCCCTGGTTCTTTCCGCTTTGGGGCGCTACGGCAAGAATGTAGCTGGCAAGCCTGTTTTCCAGAGGGTATAAAAGGTTGATGGCGCTGGACATGGAATTCTTCGCCAGCTTTTCTCCCAGGCTTTTGCAGATGAACGTCAGAAAGGTGGAGTCGTCCATGGTGTATTTGTGAAGGTTTTCAAGGGAAATGCCCATGCAGAGGGCAGGGTCCGTGACCTCCACGTTGCAGGTGGCCGGGTTGCCTTCAATGAATTCCACGTCGCCGATGACCACAAAAGGCTTGTAAAACCTGAGAAGGAGGGATTTGCCGTTTTGGAGCAGGGTGTAAACCTTGGCCTTGCCCTCCACCATAAAGTACAGGTATTCCACCTTTTCATTGGCCCGGAAGATATACTCCCCCTTATTGAAAGAGTGAAGGGTCATCAGGTGGGAAATGTCCTTCTCAAATACGCGGGATAGGTTATATTTGGTGAGGTAACTGTTTAACATTCCGGGGTTGCTTACGCACTCCATGGATTTTTACACCTCCTGCCGGTTCAACCGGTACTTCTATGGTATATTTTAAACCATTTTTTGAAAATATGACATATGTCATATTTCATGAAAAGGATTTTATGATAGCCTAAAGCTGTAAAAATATTCATCGGCTGAGGAAATGGAGATAAATAAGTAATGTATAAAGCTGTGACCGTACTGATCGGTGTACTCATCGCTGTCATGATATCCTTTAACGGTGTCCTGGCAGGCAGGACCAGCAGCATGTTTTCGGTTCTGGTGGTGCATGCGGTCGGTTTGCTGGCCGTGAGCCTGATTGCAATATTCAAAAAAGAGAAAATAGACCTGAAGGGAAAAATACCGGCATATGTCTTCCTGGCGGGAATGGTCGGGGTGCTGCTGACTTACCTGAACAATATCTGCATCGGTGCTTTGGGAGTATCTCTCACCCTGGCCCTGGGCCTGGCGGGACAGTCCATCCTTTCCTGTGTCATCGACCACTTCGGATTGTTCGGGATGAAGGCATACCGGTTCAGCAGCAGGAAAATCGTGGGCTTTGCTCTGGTCTTTATCGGAGTGACGGTCATGGTGCTGTATTAGGAGGGAGTCGGCATGATATATATTTTACTGGCGCTGTTCAGCGGATGCCTTGTGATTATGTCCATGGTGTTCAATTCACAGCTGGCAAAAAGAATCGGTGTTTTCAAAGGAACGCTGGTCAATTATGTTGTGGGCCTGGCCACCACGGTGGCAATAATACTTTTACTGCAAATACCGGTGGCCGTGTATGCCGGGAATCTGGGGGGCATACCCGTATGGGCCTTTTGGGGAGGGCTTCTGGGCGTGGCGGTGGTAGCAACCTCCAATGTGGTGATACCCAAAGTGCCTACGGTATATGTGACGCTTCTGACGTTTACCGGACAGTTGGTGGCGGGAATTGTCATGGATATGGCAATCAACAATCAGTTGTCTCCCGGAAAAGTCATCGGGGTCATCCTGATGATCGGCGGACTGGCATACAACTCTTATGTGGACAGGGAGAGCATGCCGGAGGAAGTGGCGGGCGAGTGAAGAGTGCGAAGAAAGGCCGTACGGCTTATGACGTACGGCCCTTTTAAACTCACAGCTTACGCCAGTTCCAGCGCGATTTCCATCATCTGGGTAAAAGAGTTCTGGCGTTCTTCCGAGGTGGTGGCCTCATGGGTGACCAGGGAGTCGGAAACGGTCAGGATGCAAAGTGCGTTTGCACCGGCACGGGCGGCATTCATATATAGAGCCGCTGCTTCCATCTCTATCGCCAGTATGCCCATTTTAGCCCATCGCTTCCACGCGTCTGCGTCATCGTCATAGAAGATGTCGGAGGACAGGATGTTGCCCACTTTCACTTCAATTCCCTTTTCCTTTGCGGTATCCGCAGCCTTTCTCAAAAGCTCCCAGGAGGCCGAAGGAGCGAAAGTACCGGGCAAATTATACTGGCTGGCAAAATTTGAGTTGGTGGAAGCGGATAGACCCATGACAATATCCCTTACCTTTACACTTTCCTGGAGGGAGCCGCAGGAACCGATGCGGATCAGGTTCTTCACACCGTAAAAATGGATTAATTCATAGGAATAGATGCCGATGGAAGGCATGCCCATGCCTGTTCCCATGACGGAAATTTTTCTGCCCTTGTATGTTCCCGTATAGCCGTACATATTCCTTACGGAATTAAAATGAACCGGGTTCTCCAGATAGTTTTCTGCAATGAATTTTGCGCGCAGGGGGTCTCCCGGCAGCAGTATGGTTTCTGCAATAATGCCCTTTTCAGCCACATTGATGTGGGGGGTAGGTATCATAATCAACACTCTCCATTAAATAGTATAGTTGAGATAACGAACTGTAAAGATAATAAAAGCTCCGGGACATCCAGTCCCATCTCTTTTGGCCGGATTTGCTCCGCAAATGGCTGGCTCATCAAACTTATCTGAGTTTACAGTTCGATCTCTTTAGATTATAAAGGACAGGGCCGCTTTATACAATGATTTCATGGAAATGTTTGCTATTCTCTTATACTATTGCGCGGGAAAAAGCATAGATTAATAATACCATGGCGATTTGCTTGCTTTGTTTCAAGAATAAAGATATACTTTTCTCAGACACAGATTAAATAATTTCGTATTTCAAGTAACTGATCTAAAATGCCTGCAGGCATAGGTCCCATGGTTATTGGCATATTATTTGAAAAAGGGGGTTGAAACAGCTGTGCAATATGAGGTATTCTGGCTTGTTGCTGCCGTAGTGCTGGGAATCATTGAGGCTTTGACCCTGGGAATCGTGACGCTGTGGTTTGCAATCGGAGCGCTGTTTGCTATGGTTGCCGCCATGATCGGACTCTCGTTCTTGTATCAGATGATTGTTTTCATTATTTCTTCAGCCGTTCTGCTATACTTTACACGGCCCATCGCAAAAAATTATCTCAAGCTCCGGACGGTACGGACCAATGCCGACAGCCTGGTTGGAAAAACAGGCATTGTCCTGGAGAAAATCGACAATATGAAAAGTGCCGGGCAGGTAAAGGTGCAGGGCCAGGTGTGGTCCGCCAGGTCGTCGGACGGCAGTGACATCGCCGAGGAGGAAAAAGTTGAGATCGTAGAGATTTCAGGGGTCAAGCTGATTGTAAAAAGGCTTGACCATGAATAAACAAAAAAAGGGGGATATAAAGAATGCCTGTAATTATCATTCTCGCCGTTATTATTTTAATTCTTATTGCAGTTAACGTAAGGATTGTACCACAGGCTCATGCCTACGTAATCGAAAGGCTGGGGGCCTATCTGACCACCTGGAGCGTGGGGCTTCATGTAAAGATTCCTCTGGTGGACAAGGTGGCAAAAGCTGTTTCCCTGAAGGAAAAGGTGATTGATTTTGCGCCGCAGCCCGTTATTACAAAAGACAATGTAACCATGCAGATTGATACGGTAATTTACTTCCAGATCACAGACCCCAAGATGTATGTTTACGGTGTGGACAATCCCATGTCCGCCATTGAGAACCTGACAGCCACCACGTTGAGAAATATCATCGGAGACCTGGAACTGGACGAAACCCTGACTTCCCGCGATACGGTCAACACCAAGATGCGGGCCATCCTGGACGAGGCGACGGATCCCTGGGGCATAAAAATAAACCGCGTGGAATTGAAAAATATCATTCCTCCCAGAGAAATCCAGGACGCCATGGAGAAGCAGATGAAGGCAGAGAGGGAACGAAGGGAATCCATCCTTCGCGCCGAAGGTGAAAAGAGGTCCGCCATACTTGTTGCGGAAGGCAGAAAGGAAGCTGTAATACTGGAGGCCGAGGCAGAAAAGCAATCCGTCATTTTGAGAGCAGAGGCTCAGAAGGAAGCGGCCATCCGGTCGGCGGAGGGTGAGGCTGAGGCGATTTTCAAGGTCCAGCAGGCTACGGCCGAAGGCTTGAAGATGCTGAATGTGGCCAATCCCAATAAAGCCGTTATCGCCATCAAGAGCCTGGAGGCATTGGAAAAGGTTGCAGACGGCAAGGCCACAAAAATCATCATTCCTTCCGAGATCCAGGGGGTTGCCGGCCTGGCCGCCTCTGTCGCGGAGCTTATGGACAGGAAAGGGACTGAAAATTTATAAATCAAAAATAATAAAGCGATAGGAGAATTTTTTCCTATCGCTTTTGTGCTTTTTACAGCTTAATCAGCCTGCCCGGTTTCCAACTCTGGCCCCGGGAGCTTTTAAGAAGGATATGATCACAAAGCCCACTACCGCGGCGATTCCTGCGATGATAAAGGCGGTGGAAAAGGCTTTTGTATTGCTGAAGTAGGCGATGGTATAGGAAGAAGCCACCGCTCCCACCCCGAAACCGAGGAGCACCATGCCGTAAACCTGTGCCACGTTTTTGGTTCCCCAGAAGTCTGCGGCCAGGGCCGGAAATACGCCCAGGTATCCTCCATAGGAAAAACCGATTACTGCGATCAGCACCAGCATCAGATAGGCTTTTGCAAAAGAAACGCACACAATGGAGACACCGGTGACCACGAGCAGGATCAATAAAGTATTTTTTCTTCCCAGCTTGTCGGAAAGCCATCCCCAGAAGAGACGGCCGAAGGAATTGCAGGCCGAGATGATCATGACTCCTGCAACTGCGGCTGCTGCCGTCAGGCCGCTGTCAGGCTGCAGGGCAAGAATTTTTGCCATGGGGATCATCATTGAGCCTGCGGCGGTAGCACACATGAGAGCAACGGTTACCATGTAGAATTGGGGAGTTTTTAAAACCTCCAGAGGAGTAAAATTCCGGGGAATGATTCCGTCCTTTGGTACGGGCGGAGTCCAGCCTTTTGGTGCAAAGCCTTCCGGAGGATTTTTAATAAACAGGGCGCCGATAAAAGTTACGATGATAAACAAAACGCCAAGAAAGGCAAAGGTACTTAACACATCATTGCCGCCGTTTCTTTTGATCAGAGCTTCTGCAACGGGAGTAAACACAAGGCCGCCAAATCCAA
The DNA here is from genome assembly GCA_023424965.1 of Bacillota bacterium. Classification (GTDB taxonomy): domain Bacteria; phylum Bacillota; class Clostridia; order Acetivibrionales; family JAFADI01; genus JAFADI01. The sequence goes on along the minus strand of JAFADI010000055.1, from coordinate 24,863 downwards.
GGGCGGAAACGATGATGCCCGATACGAAGCCCCTCTTGTCGGGAAACCATTTTTGACAGGCAGCGATGGTGGTGGTATAGGCCATTCCCATTCCGAAACCGCCTAAAATGCCGTAGGTAAGCCAAAGCAGCCAGGGAGTCGCTTCCGTCGTAAACTGTGCGAGGATAAAGCCGATCCCCATGATAATACCGCCGATAACAATGACAGGCCTGGGGCTTTTCAGCCTCTGCTGGAGGGCGCCCCCGAAGGTGCTTCCCACCGTAAGCACTCCCAGCAATAGTGCATAAGCCAGGGTTCCATGGGTTGCAGGCCAATTGAACAAAGCCTTCGGGGTGGATTTGCTGATGATAAGGTAGGATTGAAATACACTCCAGATGTAAGCCGTGCCCAGGCACATCTGAATGGCAATACTGGCGATAACCGGAATCCAGCGGTTGAAGGTCTGGACCTTTGCGGCTGCCTCTTTCAAATAAACCACTCCTTCTACAATATTGTTCAAACAAATATACATAATCATATTCGAAATCTGACGCCAATACAATTGGGTAACATAAGTCCAGCAGAAACCGTAAAAAAATCAGCTTTGAAAGAAAACAAAACATGCTTTTCGGAGAACTTTTTCTGAAAAGGTGCAAAAGCACCTCCCGCCTTCCTTATTGATTTGCAGACATGCATGGGATAAAATGAGAATAGTAAAACCGTTTGAAATCTGTCTTTAAAAGGATGATACCTTTGATTAAATTATACAACAGGCGGACGGGGGAATATGAAACTGAAAAGGTGGCCGGAGCGGGGGCAATGAAATACCTCTATGGGACAGGGCCCGGCAAGGCAGGGCTGGAGCTGCTGGTCAAAAGGAAGCTTTACTCCTGTTTATCGGGAATTTTTTGTGATTCCCGGTTCAGCAAGGGGCAGATCCCCGGCTTCATCGCTTCTTTCGGAATCGACATGTCTTTCTGTGAAAAAAAAGAGGAAGAATTTAAAAGCTTCAATGAGTTTTTTATCCGGAAGCTGAAGCCTGAGGCCAGGGTTTTTGCGGAAGACCCGGAGCTGCTGCCCTGTCCGGGAGATGGAAGACTGAAGGCCTGGAGGGATATCGATACCGACCGGCTGGTACAGGTAAAGGGGTTTACTTACTCCCTTAAAGAACTCATCGGGGATGAAAGACTGGCAGCCGCATACAGGGGGGGCCTTTGTCTCCTGCTCAGGCTGGCGCCGGTGGATTATCACCGGTTTCATTTTGTCGATGGGGGAGTTTGCGGAGAGAGCCATCCGATCAACGGATATTACTACTCTGTAAACCCCATTGCGCTGGAAAGGGTGGCTTATGTATTCTGCAGGAACAAGCGGGAGTATGGCATCCTCCATTCGGAGAATTTCGGAAAAATTTTATATATAGAAGTGGGAGCCACTTCGGTGGGCTCCATCGTCCAGACCTATACCCCGGGGAAGAAAGTGGCCAGGGGAGAGGAAAAGGGATATTTCAAGTTTGGCGGCTCCACCCTGCTCCTTTTTCTTGAAAAGGGCAGGGCGGCCATCCACGGGGATATCCTTGAACAAACGGAAATGGGATATGAAACAAAAGTGCTGGCGGGAGAAACCATAGGAGTGAGGGAATATGAAGGATAGGGAACAGGCTGAAAGCGCAAAGCTTCAAAAAACCATTGGAATATATCTGCTGGCTGCCTTTGGCTTCTCCTGGCTTATGTGGCTTCCGCTGCTTGCAAACAGGCAGTGGGGGCAGAGCCTTCCGGTGCTGCCCCAGCAGTATTATCTGGGGTCCTTCGGGCCTTTGGCGGGTTCCATTGCGGCAGCGCTGATGACGGGAGGCCTGAGGGGTGTAAAGGCCTGGGCACGGCGGACTTTTTCCCTGGGATTTCCGGTGAAGTGGTTGATAATCGCGGTTGCACTGCCCGCAGCTTACGGAGCTGCGGCGATTCTGGCCCATTATTTTGTCACCGGCGGCTGGCCCGAGTGGAGCGGATTTGGAATAACGGAGAAGCTGCCCGGCTTCAATGTCTTTCAAACCGCGGGAGTATGGATGCTTACCTTCGGTATAGGGGAGGAATCCGGCTGGCGCGGCTATCTTCTGCCGGAGTTGAATAAAAGATTTTCCATCCTGAAGGCCTCGCTGATTGTCGCTGGCGTATGGATGCTGTGGCATCTGCCTGCCTTTGGGTTCAATCCCAACTATATGGAAATGGGCGTTGGAATCATCGGGTGGGCAATCGCCCTCGCCTATGGTTCGGTGCTGCTTGCGTGGATATGCAGGGGGAGCAACTGGAGCATCCTTCCGGTGGTGCTGTGGCATGGAGGCTTTGACCTTCTCACCGCCAGCGACCAGGCGGGGACGGTAATGGCCGCAGTGTGCAGCATGCTTGTCATTGTGCACGGTATTTTATTATCCAGGAAGCTGGGAAGAGAAAAGGCAGAGGGATCAGATGGCTAAAACAGCAAAGCCCCAAATACGTGAAGAGGATTTGTACAGGCCTGTCCGGCAGTACCTTACGGAGCAGGGCTATGCCGTAAACGGCGAGGTAGCGGACTGCGATGTGACGGCGGTAAAGGACGGGCAGTTAATTATCATTGAATTGAAGCGGAGCTTGAACCTGGAGCTCATCCTTCAGGCCGTAAAAAGGCAAAAAACCGCAGACGGCGTATACGTGGCAGTGCCCCATCCGGGCAAGCAGATCATGTCTTCCCGTTGGAGGGATGTCTGCCACCTTTTGAAGCGCCTCGAAGTGGGTCTGATGGTGGTGGCCTTTTCAAAAAAAGAACCCCAGCTCAGAATTGAATTTCATCCTGTGGAGTTTGACAGGGACAGGAGCAGGAAAGCGAGCAGGAAAAAGAGGCATGCACTCATTGAAGAGATAAGGGAAAGGCATGGGGACTACAATACGGGAGGAAGCGTCCGCAAGAAGCTCATGACCGCTTACAGGGAAAAAGCCATCCATATTGCCTGCTGTCTGGAGAAACACGGGCCACTGGCGCCGAAGCAGCTGAGGCTCATGGGTACCGATGCCAGGACCGGAGATATTCTCCGCTACAATCACTACGGCTGGTTTGAAAAGGTGGAAAAAGGGGTGTACAGTCTGGCTTCCCCGGGGCGGGAAGCTTTGTTGACTTATGCCGGCATGGCCGACATTTACAGGAAAGAAATTCTCGAAGGGCAGGAAAATAAAAATTCAGGAACCTGACACGCTGCTGTCAGGTTTTTTGCCGTATAATAAAATCAGTACGTTACATTGCTACTATTTTGATGCATAGGCAAAAGGCATTATTTATGGAGAAAAGGCTTCACTTCGGCCTGCTACAATTAAAAGGATATGGAGCAAGGATGGAATGATGATCAGGGAAATGGAAGCCAGAACCCTTCTGGTTACCTGTAAAAAACCGTCTGCATGGTTTGGCGTGAGATACAACATGAACCTGTACCGGGGCTGCGAGCACCGGTGCATATACTGTGACTCAAGGAGCGAATGCTATGGCATCGAGAACTTCCATGACCTCACCGTAAAGAAAAATGCCGTGGAACTGCTGAGAAAAGAGCTTGCAGCCAAACGCAAAAAGGGTACGGTGGGCACAGGCGCCATGGGTGACCCCTATACCCCGTCCGAGAGAAAGCTGGGAATTACGCGCAAAGCCCTGGAGGTACTGGCGGAATTCAGGTATCCGGTGCACATCACCACGAAAAGCAATCTGGTCTTAAGGGACGTGGACCTGCTTGAGCACATCAACCGCATCTATGCCTCGGTGGCCATCACCCTCACCACTGCCGATGATGAGCTGGCCCGGAAGATTGAACCCTGCGCGCCTTCACCTACGGACAGGCTCAAAGCCTTGGGGGTACTTTCGGCGGTGGGGATAAACACCAGTGTCACAATGATGCCCATCCTGCCTTTTCTTGAAGACAATGAAGCCAATATTACCGGTATTGTCAGGAAGGCAGGGGAGCAAGGTGTGAAAAACATCGTCCCCTGGATTGGAATGTCTTTGAGGGACAGGCAGAGGGCCTATTACTACGGGGAGCTGGACAAACTGTTCCCCGGTACCCGGCAGAGGTATGAAAAGAGGTATGGGACAAGCTATCATTGCCCCGGGAACAATGCGAAAAGGCTCTATGAAGTATTTAATGAGGCCTGCTACAAATACGGCATTTCCAGCAAAATGCCCTCCTACGAGAGCAAAATGGGGGCGGTCCAGCTCAGCCTGCTGGATGGGTGACGAAAAGAACATGTTGGCGCTTTCGGGCGGTCCAGGACTTATCCTGCCAGGTTTGGGATAAGCTTTGGACCGCCTTTAAAATTCTGTTGACAGCATAAGGAAATCGTTGTAATATAGATGGTATGCTTGCTAACAGTTTGAACACGAACTATTTGGTACGAGTAAGGAGAATGTAGATGAAAAGGATTGTTTTACTATTTATAGCAACGGCTGTTCTATTGGCCGGCTGCAGTACCGGGGCCGGGCAGGATAATTCAAATGAAGCGCCTGCGAGCGCACAAACGGCCAAACCTGTTTATATCATGGCAGGCAAGGTTGATGCAAATAAAAAGGCGGACATATCATCCAAAATACCTGCAAAAGTCACCGAAATCATGGTGGATGTGGGTACTGCGGTAAAAAAGGGAGATCCCATCATAAAACTTGATACCAGAGATATCGAAGCCCAGGTTGCACAGTCGGAAGCGGCTGTAAATACCGCCAGGGCAAATCTTGACAAGGCACAGAACGGCGCCAGGTCGGAACAGATGGTACAGGCACAGGCCTCCTATGAAAATGCGAAAAATACTTATGACAGAAACAAAGAGCTCTATGACCAGGGCGGGATTTCCAAGCAGCAGTTGGAGGCCGCCGAGCTTCAATACCTGAATGCCAAAGAACAGCTGAGCATTTTGAGCAAGGATTCACCGGAAAGCATAAAGGTTTTCCAATCACAGCTGAGTCAGGCCCAGGCTGCACTGGACTATGCGAAAACGCAGCTGAACAACGGGACCATTCTTTCCCCCATTGATGGAATTGTCAGCGCAAAGAATATAAATATAGGAGAATTGGCTCCGGCCGGTGTCGTTGTCGTTTCGATCATCAACACGGAAGCTTTGTATATCAATGCCTACTTGCCTGCGGATCTGATTTCCAGGGTGACTCCCGGCCAGCAGGCGACGGTGAAAGTTTCAGAGGTCCCGGAAAAGGAATTTCAAGGTGAAATCGCCATGATAAATTCCGTGATTGATTCACGCAGTAAAAATGTTCTGGTAAAGGTGAATCTGAAAGACCCGGATTCACTGTTAAGACCCGGAATGTTCGCACAAATCGGTTTAGTAAAATGACAATAACAAATGGAACCAGGATGGTGAGATCATGAATGGAAAACGAAAAACATTAATTTTATCGATAATGGCGGTAATGGTAGTGGTGTTGCTGGGTATCGCCGGCTACTACTGGTATAATAACGAAACCTATGTTTCTACGGAGGATGCCAGAGTTACAGGGGACCTTGTAAAAGTGGTACCCCAGATTTCAGGAAAACTTCTGGAATTTGACGTTGAAGAGGGAGACCAGGTGATCAAGGACCAAATTCTCGGGCACCAGGAGGCTTTGAACCTTCCCGACAGCAGCGTTGAACAGTCGGTATTCCGGGCGCCTATCAACGGTACGGTGATCAAGAGACAGGGAAATGTGGGTGAAGTTACTTCTGCAGGCCAGACCCTGGCCCTTCTGGTGGATCCTTTAAAACTGTATGTAAGTGCAAACATCGAGGAAACCAAGCTGGGGAAATTGCAGGTGGGGCAAAAGGTTGACATCGAAGTGGACGAATTCAGCGGCAAAAAACTTTCCGGCAAGGTGAAGTCCATCGGCCAGGCGTCCAACTCCACATTTTCACTTCTGCCCACATCTACCAGCGGAACCTTTACCAAGGTTGTGCAGCGGGTGCCTGTAAAAATTGAATTTGATAAAATCGACGTGAAGCTGCTGCCGGGCACAAATGCCGTAATCAAGATCCACATAAGATAGAGGGGTGATGCCGGGATGGTTGCAGATGCTGCTTTGCAGGAACAAAAAAATGACTTTAGCAAGTGGCTTGCCCTTTTTGTGGTTGTTATAGGAACGTTTATGGCAATGCTGGACAGCAGTATTGTGAATATAGCAATACCGAAAATGATGTCCGTTTTCGGAGTTTCCCTGGACAGCGTAAAGTGGATACTGACTTGCTATACGCTGGCAATGGGAGCCATAACTCCGCTGACGGGATATTTGAGCGACAGGTTCGGAAGCAAGAAGCTCTATGTGTTTTCCCTGGGACTTTTCACCGTGGGATCGCTGCTCTGCGGCTTTGCCTGGAGTAATTCAAGCATGATCCTGTTCCGTATCATCCAGGCACTGGGTGGCGGAATGATCATGCCGGTGGGTATGACAATGATCATGCAGATATTCCCGCCCAATGAAAGAGGGCTTGCATTGGGCTTCTGGGGAATATCCTCCATGGCTGCTCCGGCCATAGGCCCTACGCTGGGGGGATACATCATCCAGTACCTGGATTGGAGGCTCATTTTTAATGTGAATGTGCCCATCGGCGTATTCGGCGTCATTATGGCGGGAATTCTGCTGAGGGAGACACCGAAGAAAGAAGTGAAAGGTTTCGACCTGTTCGGCTTTATTACCTCCTCGGGAGGCATTGCCTGTATCCTTTATGTTTTGGGTGAAGGCTCCAACATCGACTGGGGTGATATAAAAAATCCCATATTTTTAACCCTGGGCATTTTCGGGCTGATCCTGTTTGTTGTGAATGAGCTGACGGTTCCCAATCCCCTGCTGGAACTCCGGATATTCAAGACTTACAATTTTACCCTGAGCCAGATCATCACCTGTTTTACCACCATGGCCCTCATGGGGGGAACCTATGTGCTCCCTCTGTTTTTGCAGAACATAAGGGGGTATACGGCCATGCAGACGGGGGAAACGCTCTTTCTATCCGCTGTTGCATCAGGACTGATGATGCCCTTGAGCGGGGCCCTGACCGACAGGTTCGGGCCAAAAGCGGTAACGGTGACGGGGCTTTCCATCGTGGCCTTTGCTTCCTATCAACTGACTTTTCTTGATATGAATACCACGAGGGAGTTCATCATGTGGACGGCATGCTACAGGGGCATTGGCCTGGGCCTGGCAATGATGCCTGTGAATACGACGGGAATGAACGATGTGCCCCAGCACCTGATGAGCAAAGCCACACCGTTGTCCACGGTGATAAGGATGATCATGTCCTCTGTGAGCGTCACCATTATGACAACTTTACTGACGTCAAGAAACAATGAGAATTTTGCTAGATTATCGGAGCAAATCAATGTTTTCAATCCGGCTGCGGGAGACACCGTCAAAATGCTTCAGGGTGCCTATATGCAGTACGGACTCACTCAAAATGAAGCACAGAGCTCTGCCTTATCCTCCATCGCAGGATTGCTGCAGGGCCAGGCTTATATCGATGCAATGGACTATGCATTAGCGGTAACATCGGTTACAATAGTGATAGCGATCGGTTTAGTGCTGTTGATGAACACTGCGCATGTTAAAAAACGCGATCGGATGCAGAAACAGGGCAAAGAGGAGGCTACCTATGAAACAGAAGCCGGAATGGCAGCAATCATCGAATGATTCGGCGGAAAGATTGTTGGTTTTATTCAGGGCCATTCAAAAAAACTACAAAGATTTTATATTTGGGAAATCAAAACAATTTGGCTTGACAGGTCCGCAGCTGGGGCTTGTCTTTGCCCTTCATAAAAAGCCTTTTACAACCCTTCAGGAGTTGAGCGAGCACATTGGTTTGTCGAAAAGTACCGTTTCGGGCATGGTAGACAGGCTGGTCCAGCAGGGTATCGTTAAAAGGGAGATTCCGGAAGAGAATCGCAGGATCGTGAGGTTATCCCTTTCAAAAGAGTTTATGGAGAGAAATGATCTCATTGATGTGAAAAACAAGTTTATCAGCGACATTATAAAAAATGCCGCTCCGGAAGACCTGGAGGTCATACTCAAGGGTCTGGAAAAGCTCTATGAGCTGATGAAAAAACAATAGGACAGTGATATAAAGAACCGCGTATGGAAGGCCATACGCGGTTTTTTTGATGAAAGTCAGGAGTTCGAAGCAGGACTGCCGTCATTTTTGGCATATTCCGCGTTTAAAGATATCCTGGCCACGACAATCTTCAGGTGCCTTGTAAAGGTTTTGTCCTTTTTGAACATCCGGAGGCCGATCCTGTGTACGTTATCCATTTTGACACAGTAAACCACCTCACACACGATGTCATAACTGGACTGGTCAAGCACCAGGCCTATGTGGAGAATTGAGCCTTCCGTGACCTCCTGGCTGCACAAAACACCGATTCCCCCCATGGATAGGTCCACGACGCTGAGCGGAAGGGGCTTTGAGAGGCTTAAAGGCTCCGCCTGGGGGTTGTCGGCGATCATTTTGCACAGGACATTCTGGAAGTACCGCACCCTCACATACCTGCGCTTTTCGCTCAGAACTTCCTTATCCAGCATTTTGTGAAGCCTGCTGTCACTTCCCCACAGGACGTCATTTAAGGAGTCCCGGTATCTCAGTTCTTCAATCTCTATGGAATGGGGAGAAGGCGAAGCTGTGCCGGATTCCTGGGGCAGTTTGTTTTTGGCCTTCTCACTGTTTTCTTCATTATCCTTGCCTTTTCCTATGACTATCCTGTTCTTTTGCATGGTGTTTTTCTCCAGAATCTGCGGCTTTAGTAAATACCATTATAAACATTTTAACATATTTATTCCGATTCGTCTTCACCTACTTCTTCGCCGCTTGCACAGGACTGCCAGGTAGACTTTTTGGAAATTTTGGTTACATTTTCGCCGGCAAGTGTTAAGATAATAGTATGGTCATCAAATGTAGACAAGTATGGGGAGGTTCCAATGAAAGAACAGGAATATTGGCTCAAAGGCCTTAATCTTGAAAAGCATCCTGAGGGAGGATATTACAGCGAAATATACAAATGCTCCCAAAGGATTGGAGCAGGTCAACTGAGCGGGGGGTATGAAGGGCCTAGAAACCTTTCTACGAGCATTTATTTTCTTCTTCCTTCCAATGAAGTTTCAAAATTTCACCGGCTTGAATCGGATGAACTGTGGTATTTTCACGACGGGTCTTCCCTTACGGTATTCATCATCGATGAGGACGGTACCCTGAAGGAGGTAAAGCTGGGACTGGACCTTGAAAAGGGAGAAGTGCCCCAGGTGGTCATTCCGGGAAAGAGTATTTTCGGAGCGGCAGTAAACAGTCCCGATTCATACACCCTGGCGGGCTGTATGGTGAGTCCGGGCTTTGATTTCAGAGATTTTGAGCTGGTGCCCAGGGCCTGGCTGCTTGAAAAGTACCCGGACCACAGGGAGATCATTTTGAAATTGGCGGAGTAATATTGCGCTGAATTGAAGGAGACAATAACTTATAAAGAGGTAGTCCCAAATGTCAGGAGTCTACATGGCTGTTGCCGACCTGCTCAGAGACAGGTGGCCCCAAATGGCTATAAAGCTTTACAATAAGATATACAACTCGGAAAAAGGTAAAAAAGATGTGGAGGTTTTATTGAGCCTTGCTCTTTCCTATGATATTGCCGGTGATACCCGTAAGGCGGAGGAAAAGTATTCGGAGGCCATTGCCGTAAATCCCGGAGATGCCCGCTCCTATTACGGCATTGCCATTCTTTACGACATGGGAGGGGACTATGACAGGGCTGTTGAATACTACAACAAAGCCATAGAACTGAATCCCAACTATACAAAGGCGTACTATTTTCTTGCTTTTATCTACGACGACAGGGGAGAAAAAGAAAAAGCCATTGCATGCTACAAAAAAGTGGTTGAGCTGGAGCCCGGAAATTTTTGGGCGCTGAATAACCTGGGCTCTGTTTATGAGGAGGTCGATGAGGACCACCTGGCCCTGGAGGCAGTAAAAAAAGCGCTTGCCATAGAACCCGAACACTACAAGGCCCTGTACAACATGGGGGTTATCCTGGGGAAAATAGGTTACCGTGAAAAGGCCGTGGATTACTATATGAAGTCCATAAGGCAAAATCCCCAGTATCCCGACAGCTATCTCAACCTGGCGGTTTTATACAGGGAGGAAGGCAATTTCAAAAAGGCCATAGAAATTATAAGCCAGGGCATCGAGCGGAATAAGAATACCTCTTATCTCTACTACAACAGGGCCTGCTTCCTGGTCCATCAGAAAAGCCTGGAAGATGCCCTGACCGATCTGGAGCTGGCGGCAAAATTAAGTCCCGTGCTGATTGAATATATTGAAAAGGACGAGGAACTGGAGCCGGTAAAAAGGCTCAAGGCATATAAAAACCTGCTGTATGGGGAAAAAGGGCAGATAAAGTAGCTTTTATCATACAGCGGTCACTTCGTCGAATATTCCGGTTTTATCTTTCCGGTCCTGCTCCACATAGCGGTAGGAAACCCATTCGTAGTAATCCAGTCCTACAAGCTGGGAAAACAGTGCGGCAGGACTTTCACCCAGTTCCAGCATTTCATCAAGGCTGTCGGGGTACAAAAATTCATCGATTTCTTCGGTATCGATACCGATACAAAGCCTCGCGTTGGCTTTTACAAGCTCCAGCAGCACCTGCCTGTCAAAGCCCGAGTCGTTGATACGGAGGCCTTCTTCCCAACTGCATTCGTAAAAGCATTCGGGATTGCCGTTCCGGTAAATCGAAAAGGACCAGCCATGGTCTCCGGCATTTGCCAGATGGAGCAGTATTCCTTCGCTTGAATTGATGAGGCGCTCATTCGGCTGGTACTGAGGGCCTTCTGCCACAAGAGTCACCCAGCCGTTTGACTGGGGAAAGACAAAGCCTTTTAGGCCCGCCTTTTTCAGCAGAGCCATCCCCTCTGCCGTGCTGCCGCCGTATAAATGGTAGCTTTCACTGAATTCGCTCATCGATGCAACTCCCGTAAATTTTTCCTTGCTTTGTTCCCATACAGTAATTATATTGTTATAAAAACCTTTTATGCAAGGTATTATCCTCCGGCAAAGCCAATTTCCTCCTGCCGTAAGGACTTCGACACCATGGCAATAACGGGAAATGTCCGCGGCACAAAATCAATGATTAAAATGCCGGATGCTGAGCATTCTATAGATAGCAAAGCAACAATCGGATGGGGAGGTAAATTGATGGGCAGTGGCAATTCTCTTTTTAACAAAAAAAGTGAAATCAAATCAAACTGTGAAGCAAGGACCGGCCAAAACAATGCGGGAATGTACTATGAAGAATTTAATGCGGATATAACGGCAGGGATGGAAAAAGGCTATTCCGACATATGCCTGTATGAGGGTATTGAATTTCACAACATACCCAATATGATCAAGATCGTCTATAAGGGACTTCTGGCCAAAAGTGGGGCTGAGGAAATTTCTGCCGCCATAGGCTATGGAGATAACAGCCTTTGGGAGGATATATCCAGCATTCCGATGCAAAAAACCGCACAGGAGACCTTTGAGCTTTTGACTTTCCGGAAAAGGCCCGGCAATGTGAATGTGGCCTTTAAAGACAACCTGGGCAATTGGGACAACAACTCGGGCTACAATTACGTCTTCCACCAGCATCCGGCACAAAGCGGGCAATAACAGGAACAAAGAGGAGCTGCAGGTTGAAGTATTCCCTGCAGCTCCCTTGAATTTTCCTGGATTTGTTATACCCCCGGAACACGGATGTTCCGGACGATTTGATTGAAGCTGTTGCCAATGGCATTGGCAGGCTTGCCGCTTGCAATGTCTTCTCCCAGACGGTTAATTCCGGACAGCAGATCCTGGGAATCGGTTGCCAGGACGTTGGTAATGGAAGGATCGGCCTGCTTGACCTTGTTGACTACCAGGTCTCTGGCTTTTGCGGCATCAACGCCGGTGTTGGCCGTATTAAAGCCTACCAGGGCGGTATTGCCAAGCACTACGACATTTGCATTTTTAATTTCGCTCATGGTATTGAGCTGGTTTTTGATGGTGTCCGACTTTTTCATGCCGTCGGTTATCTGCTGCTGTGAGAATTGTACGCCTGTATTACTGGTTCCGGGATTGGTTCCAAGCCTGGCGCTTTCGGGGAAGTTTTTCTCCGGGTTGGTATTGCCGTTGCTTCCCGGTGTATTCTCAATGCGGGGGATCGCATTGGGGTTGGTGCCCTGGGTGTTTTCCTGCAATAGGTTGCGGCCCTGCTGGGTTGTCCCGTTTTGTTCCTGCTGGGGGACATTCCTGCCGGAACAGCCTATGAGGGGCAACATGACAAGACAGGTGCTTATTGTAAATGCGATGATTGAATTTATTTTTTTCTTCAATTGCATCACCTCCAACTATATTTTTCTCAACATCAAAGTTTTTATAATGAGCACAGGTTATAGTTCAAAATTTCCATAAATCAAACTGTGCAAATTCAGGCAGTTATCAATGAAACTCATATGGTTGGAATGATGGAAAGGACAGCCTAATGGCTGTCCTTGTAAAAATGATTGTTGAAAGAATAGTTCATTCCCGAATTGTTATCCCAGTTTCCGGCATTGTCCTTAAATGCCATGTTGAGGTTGCCGGATCTTTTTACTGGAATGGATACTTTAAAGACTTGATTTTCGAGCTTTTGCATCGCATAAGTCTCTGAGTCTTCCCATTTCAGGTTGTTTCCGTAGCCAACGACTGCGAAGAGTTCCTGGGCGCCGCTCCTGGACAAAAGCCCGTCGTATTCAAGTTCCATGGAACCGCTGCCGCCGGTCACGCTCACGCCGTTGTCCGCATAGGAAACTGTAGGCGGTATGTCCCACGTGCTGCTTCCACGGTGGTTAAACTCCGTTGAATACTCTTCGCCGTAAGCATGAGGGCTATTCGGTTTACTTAAGTCCGGAGACTTGAAGAAAAAGTCAAATATACCCATTCAACCATACCTCCTATTTGATTGTTCTACTATAGTTTGCTCCGAATTGCAGTTATTATAACGCACCGGTTCCATAGAAAATTTTTCGGTTATAGAAAAATTTTCATACATCCTCGCGTTTCAACGAGGCGGGAGCTTGAATCAAGCGTCAAAAAGGGGAAGATACCGGCCGTAGCCTTCCTTTTCCAGATCCTTCACGGGGATGAATCTCAAGGCCGCGGAATTTATGCAGTACCGCAAGCCTGTGGGCGCCGGTCCGTCGGTAAATACATGCCCCAGATGGGAACCGCCGGTTTTGCTTCTCACTTCCGTTCTCACCATAAAATGGCTTCTGTCGAGCTTTTCTTCAACATTTTTCTTTTCGACAGGCCTTGTAAAGCTGGGCCAGCCGCAGCCGGAATCAAACTTGTCCAGGGAGGTGAACAACGGCTCGCCGGTGACGATATCCACATAAAGGCCGGGCTCCTTGTTGTTCCAGAATTCATTTTTAAAAGGCGGCTCCGTGGCGCTTTTCTGTGTGACCTCGTACTGCATGGGCGTGAGCTTTCGCCTGAGTTCTTCATCAGCAGGCCTGGGATAGCCTGTGGTGTTTTCAACGGGTTCATTCATGGCATTCCCTCCAAAAGGTATTAATATATTTATACCAACTTTCCGGGGGCTTTATTCTTAAGCAGGTTTTTTCACCGTCTTCACGAATTTGCATACCTCGTCCATGCAAAAGTTTCTTCAATTGTGCTATAATTATTTTTAATTGATGTTTTTAAAGGATTGATCATTTGAAGCGGTTCATTGTAAATATCGAAGGAATCGTGCAGGGTGTGGGCTTTCGGCCTTTTGTCTACAAGCTGGCCCAACAATGTGCGTTGACGGGATGGGTATTGAATTATCCGGGAGGAGTGCGGCTTGAGATTGAAGGTCCCAAGGAAAGGCTGGAGGCTTTTCTTTCCAGGCTGACGGAGGAAGCTCCACCCCTGTCCTATATAGAAAAAATGGATGTCAGGGAGGCGGAACCGGAAGGTTTTGCCGGGTTCCGCATCAGGGAGAGCGAAAGCCGGACGGCGAACAGGACCTTTGTTTCTCCCGACGTGGGAGTGTGCAAAAACTGCCTGGAAGAGATGTTTGACCCCGGCAACAGGAGATACCTCTACCCTTTTATAAACTGCACCAACTGTGGACCGCGGTTTACCATAACCGGGGGCATTCCCTATGACCGCCCCAATACCACGATGAAAGCTTTTAAAATGTGCGACGAGTGCGAAAGGGAATACAATGACCCTTCAGACCGCAGATTCCATGCACAGCCCATTGCCTGCCCCAGGTGCGGGCCGGAACTGTTCCTGCTGGACGGCATGGGAAACAGGCTGGTCCGGGGCAGGGAAACGGAGGCCGTGAGGGATCTGCTGAAAAAGGGGAACATTGTTGCAATAAAAGGTCTGGGAGGATACCATCTGGCCTGTGACGCGAAAAACTTCCGGGCTGTGGGAGAGCTCAGGAAGAGAAAAGTAAGGGATGGAAAGCCTTTTGCCATGATGGCAAAGGATTTGAATACCGTTTTGAAATACTGCCGGACAACCACTAAAGAAAAGGAACTGCTGGAAAGCTGGAGAAGGCCTGTTGTCCTGCTTCAAAGGCAAGAAACGGAGTCATTGCCCCTTGAATCCATTTCTCCCGACAACAAGCTGCTGGGCATGATGCTTCCCTATACGCCCCTGCACTACCTGCTGTTTGACGAGGACCTGGAGGTTCTGGTCATGACCAGCGGGAACCGGTCGGGGGAACCCATCTTCTACAAGGACGGGGAAGCCCTTGAGGGCCTGCGGGGGATCGCGGATTTTGTGCTGGCAGGGAACCGGGAGATTCACATCAGGACCGATGATTCGGTCACCGGAGTCTTCCGGGAAAAGGAATATATTCTCCGGAGATCCAGGGGATATGTGCCTTTCCCCCTGGATATATCAGCAGCCGTGCCCGGTGCCGGGGAAGAGGCCTGCATTCTGGCCTGCGGAGCGGAGCTGAAGAGCGCCTTTGGCCTGGCAAAGGGAGATAAGGTGTTTTTAAGCCATCACATCGGCGACCTGGAAAATCTGGAGACCCTGCATTCTTTTGAAAGCGGCATCGAGCATTTCAAAAAGCTTTTTACCGCCCAGCCCCGGTTGGTGGTGCATGACTTGCATCCGGATTACCTGTCCACCAGGTATGCAAAGGACCTGCCGGGAATCCACAGGCTGGGAGTCCAGCACCATCATGCCCACATCGCCGCCTGCATGGCGGAAAACGGCTTTCGGAGACCTGTTATCGGGGTTGCTTTTGACGGCACGGGCTATGGCGAGGACGGTCATATCTGGGGTGGAGAATTTTTGACCGGCGATTATTCCGGATTCCGGAGAGCTGCCCATTTGAACTATTATCCAATGCCGGGAGGGGAAAAATGTATCCGTGAGCCATGGAGAATGGCCTTTGGAATCCTTTACGGCATTTACGGGCAGGAGATTTTTAAGTCCGATGCCGGTTTTGCCGGCGCCGTGGAAGAAACCAGGCTCCGGATGGTCGCCCACCAGCTTGAAAGGCGTATCAATACCGTATTTACTTCAAGCATGGGAAGACTTTTTGACGCCGTGTCCTCCATGGCGGGCCTGTGCCATGAGGTGACCTATGAGGGTGAGGCCGCCATAAAGCTGGAGAACGAGGCGAATATGGAGGAAACGGGGAGCTATCCCTTTGAACTCAGGCAGGGAGATGGAAACAGCCCTGCGGTCATAGACACGACGGACACCGTGAAGGCTGTCGTGGCAGATGTGACCGGGAAGGAAGAGGTGGGAATCATTTCCGCCAGGTTCCACCGGACGGTCACCCGGATGGTGCTGGAGGTGTGCGGGGGCATACGGCTGGAAAGCGGTATCAATACCGTTGCACTCAGCGGAGGAGTATTCCAGAACAGGCTTTTGCTCCAATGGGCGGTTGAGGCCCTTGAAGACAAAGGCTTTGAGGTTTTAGTCCACAGCAGGGTTCCTGCCAATGACGGCGGAATTGCCCTTGGACAGGCTGCCATGGGTTTGAACCGGTATCTTCGGGACAAACTTTAAAGAGATTATATAAACAGAGGAGATGTTTTTATGTGCCTGGCTGTACCGGGTGAAGTGAAGGTTATTTTGGGAAAGAAAGCGCTCATTGACACCCTTGGCGTCGAGAGGGAGGCTTCCATCGAGCTGTTGAAGGATGTGAAAGTGGGAGACTACGTCATTGTGCACGCAGGGTGCGCCATCGCAAAGGTGGATGAAGAGGAGGCCCTGGAAACCATAAAGCTCTTTAAGGAATTAGAGGAACTGAAATATGAATAATGGAAAGCAGATAAATATGCAGGATATTTTCAAGGATGCCGGTACCGTTAAAAAACTGGTAAAGCTTTTGAGGGCCTACGAAGGGAGGACCATTAAGCTCATGGAAGTGTGCGGCACCCATACCATGTCCATATCCAGGTATGGGATAAGGAGCATTCTCCCTGAAAACATCCGGCTCATTTCCGGTCCGGGCTGTCCCGTATGCGTAACCCCGGGCTACTATATAAAGGCCGCTTTAGAGCTTGCGGGGCGGGAGGACGTGGTGATAACCACCTTCGGGGATATGATGCGGATTCCCTCGGGAGACACCTCTCTTTTAAAAGAAAAAGCCAGAGGGGCGGATATCCGGATCGTGTATTCCCCCCTGGACAACTTGAAAATCGCGGAGGGCAATCCCGGTAAAAAGGTCGTCTTTCTCTCCGTGGGATTTGAGACCACCATTCCTGTAATAGCTCTGTCGGTGCTTGAGGCTGCGGACAGGGGAGTGGGCAATTATATGCTTCTGTCTGCCAACAAAACCATTGACGAGGCACTGGATCTGCTGACCTCCGACAAGGAAATCGGCGTTGACGGGTATATCTATCCGGGCCATGTCAGTGCAATCATCGGTGACAGCCTCTACCGGAGAATTTCCGATTTATACGGGATTCCGGGAGTGATCACCGGCTTTGAGCCTGTCGACATCCTGGGAGCCATCGTGAGGCTTAGCAGGACCATTTCCCAGGGAAAGACGGGGGTGGAGAACCTGTATGGGAGGGTGGTAAAGCCGGAAGGGAATCCAACCGCCCTGGAAAAGATGTATGAAGTGTTTGGGCCCTGCGATGCGGTATGGAGAGGAATTGGAACGATAAAGTCTTCAGGTCTCAAGCTGAAGGACCATTATCGGCAGTTTGACGCCTGGGCTTTGTTGAACCATGAATTTCAAGAGGCAGGAGATGAGCCTGCCGGATGCCGCTGCGGAGACATATTGAAGGGCATGTGCCTTCCGGCCGACTGCGGGCTCTTCGGAAAAGCCTGTACGCCCGATTCTCCCGTAGGTTCATGCATGGTTTCCAGTGAGGGAACCTGTGCGGCATATTATAAATATTGTTAAAAGCAGAAAAGGAGTCTCCATGAGCGATATTATCACTTTGGCACACGGCAGCGGCGGAAAACTGACACACAGTCTTATCGGGGACCTGTTCCACCGGTACTTTCAAAACCCTCTGCTGCTCAAAAACGGTGATGCTGCCGTATTTGACACTGACAAGGGGTCCATGGCCTTTACGACGGATTCCTATGTCATCACCCCTCTTTTCTTCAAGGGAGGAAATATCGGAAAGCTCGCCGTCTGCGGGACGGTCAACGACCTTGCCGTCAGCGGAGCCAGACCCCTGTTTTTGAGCTGCGGCTTTATTATCGAAGAGGGGTTTGAGATTGCCCAATTGGAGGAAATCGTCCGGTCCATGGCGGAGGCCGCAAAAGAGGCGGAGGTTTCCATCGTCACAGGGGATACAAAGGTGGTGCAGAGGGGCGGTGCCGACAAGCTCTTCATCAATACCTCGGGAATCGGACTTGTCCCGGAGGGTATTTCACTTTCCTCCGGCAGGATAGAGAAAGGCGACAAGGTTATCCTATCCGGAACCCTTGGAGACCATGGCACCTCCATACTGCTGGAAAGGGAAAATTTCCAGATACACAGCGGATTGTCCAGCGATTGTGCGCCGTTAAACGGGATGCTCCAGGAGGTGGTCAGGGAATTCGGGGATGAAATCCATGTGATGCGGGACCCTACCAGAGGCGGCGTTGCCACCACGCTCAACGAATTTTCAAAGGAACGGGGTCTGGGAATCAGAATCTTTGAAGACAAGCTCCCCATAAAAGACCAGGTCAGAGGTGTGTGCGAGATGCTGGGACTGGACCCCCTGTACATGGCAAATGAGGGAAAGGTGCTTTTGTTTGCCGGCGGCAGCTGTGCCGGAAGAGTCGTTGAAAGTCTGAAAAAACACAAGTACGGCAGGGATGCGGCTGTTATCGGAGAGGTGTCGGAGCTGTATCCGGGCAAAGTATTCATGTCAACCGTCACCGGTGGCAACAGGATTGTGGACATGCTGACAGGAGATCAGCTTCCGAGGATTTGTTAATCCAGCATGGCCCGTTCGGACCGGGTAAGGCTCTTTAAAACCAGCTCGTAGGAATGGTCGATCATCCAGCAGAGTTCCTGATCAGGAACTCTTCCGTCGATGGAAACGGTGTTCCAATGTTTTTTGTTGAGGTGGTATCCGGCAGTGATGGAGGGATACCGGTCTCTAAAATCCTGTGCCAAAAACGGATCGCATTTTAATGAAATACTGACCTTGGTTCCGTGACTGGACATCAGTGCAAACATCTTTGAAGCCACTTTGATGACAAGGGCATCCGGCCCGAAAGGGAAATCTTCTACCGCCCCCTTCTTCGAAAGACAATATTCCTTTACCGCTTCACCGTTCATAATTAACCTCCATGCCCCCAATGCGCCGAGTGAATCGTCACATCGGCCGCGCAGAAAGCATTTCCAATGCTTTCTTATGGGGTTAATCGAATTTATTGCACCTGCGGTGCAGGCTTTCCGGACCTGCGTCCTTCAAGCTTTCCTCCATGCCCCCAATGCGCCGAGTGGCTGGTCGCATCCTTTGAATGCTGCTCGCCCAAGCATCCTGGAATCGTCACATCGGTCGCACAGAAAGCATTTCCAATGCTTTCTTATGGGGTTAATTGAATTTATTGCACCTGCGGTGCAGGCTTTCCGGATCTGCGTCCTTCAAGCTTTCCTCCATGCCGTGGGCTTGCGCCCCGGAGTTCTTATTATAACATGTAGAAGGGGGAAGGTGTCAATTTCCTGCCCCACATTCCCATAAACTTTGCACCCCCTATCATAAGACAATCTTTTGCGCTAATAGAATATACTGATACTTACTCACGGGTGAAAAATGATTTTAGGAGGCTTTTATGACATTACAGGGCGTAAAGATTGCTTTTGCACTTACAGGTTCATATTGTGTTTTCGACAAGGTTATTCCGCAGGTGGAGGTGCTGGTAAAGGAAGGCGCCGAGGTATATCCCGTTCTGTCCTATGCGGCGGCGGTAACGGATTCCAGGTTCGGAAAGGCCGGGGATTTCATCATGCAATTGGAGGGGATTACCGGTAAAAAGGTAATACAGACGATGGTGGATGTGGAACCCATGGGTGTGGTATATCCCGTGGACCTGGGAATCATTTCCCCCTGTACGGGCAACTCCCTGTCAAAATTGAGTGACGGGGCCACGGATTCTCCGGCCCTCATGATGGCCAAGGGCTTGTTCAGAAACCATAAGCCGGTGGTGGTGGGGATTGCAACCAACGACGGGCTGGGGCTCAGCGCAAAAAGCCTGGGGTCTCTGCTGTGCGCAAGAAATGTTTATTTTATACCCTTTGGGCAGGACAATTACGTACAGAAGCCCGATTCTCTCGTATCAAAGTTTGAGCTCACGCTGCCTACAGTGCTTGAAGCGTTGAAGGGGAGCCAGCTGCAGCCGGTATTGGAAAAATACTGAGGGTTTTCCCTATGGCCATGAGGCACCGTTGACATATAAACGGCATAGACTGTTTATTAGAGGTGGGAACTATGCCGATCGTTTACATAGAAATGTGGAAGGGCAGAAGCCTGGAGCAGAAAAGGGAACTGGCGAAGGAAATAACCGAAAGCATGAACCGGATTGCCAATGTGAAGCCGGAAAATGTCCAGGTCATCTTCCTTGAAATTGAAAGGGATAACTGGGCAATCGGCGGAAAGATCCTGGAGTAAATGCCGGGATGGGAGGCCTGTCACAGGCTGACGGAGTGGAGCTGGTGTATGTATGCCATTCCTATTCCCAGAAGCGCCACGAGGCCGAAATAGATACCCGCAAAGGCCAGCCTTGTAGGAGCCGGCGTGTTGTAATATTCACCGGCTGGAGCTTTCCAATGCCTGTATGCCTGAACTCCCCCGAGAATCAGAAAAAGAAAAATGATGGGGTTGAAGAACCGGATGGCGACAATGAGCATGATGGGCAGGCCCACAAACCAGAGCTTGGGTGAAATCGCTGATACGATGCGGCCTCCGTCCAGCGGGTGCACCGGAATTAGATTGAATATATTGATCATAAATCCCGTATAGGCAAGTGCCAGATAGAAGTCCTGCTTTGTGACAGGATACAGCGCCGCGCACAACAGCGCGCCCAGACTTCCGAGAATGGGGCCGCCTGCCGCCATTTTGGCCTCCGTCACCGCATTCCCCGGTTGTTCCTTCATGCTGATCAAAGCGCCTACAAAAGGTATGAAAACAGGAACGGACACATTTAACGAGAGCCTTCTTGCAACCCAATAATGTCCCAGCTCATGCACAAAAAGCAGCAAAACAAAGCCTATGCCGAAGGGCAGGCCGTACATCCGGGCATAGACCAGGATCATGACGAACATCGACCCAAAGGTGGTCAGGAATTTTCCAAGCTTGAGAAAGATAAACAAAAATTTTAATTTCCCCAAAACCAAAAAGAGCACTGTTTTAAACTTAAGCAGGACAAGGCCCAGTCCTCCCAGGACCGCCCACAGCCCCTTCTTTGCTCCGGGAGGCTTTTTTTCGCCGGTTTCCGCCTGGGGCTCAGCTTCGTTCCGAAAATCTTCGTATTCCTTTTCCCTGCCGTCATTGTATTTGTTGTCCATCGTTTCACCCTTTGTGTCATTCAGGCTTTATAATTATATTACCACTCGGTAGGAAGAAATAAAAGGAAAAAGCGGGAGGGTGCTTCACAAAAAACTTTTTTGATGGTAGCATCAGAGTATAAGAAAAAATGCGGAGGTCACCATGGCATTAAGGAATATAAGAACGCTGGAAGACGAAATATTGAGGAAAAAGAGCAGAAGTGTTGAAAAGATCGATGACAAAGTGCTGGAGCTCCTCAAAGACATGGCGGAGACCATGTACAGCACCGGCCATGGTGCGGGCCTGGCTGCACCCCAGATCGGCATACTTAAGAGGATCGTGGTCATCGATATGGGGGACGGACTCATCAATCTTATCAATCCGGAGGTTGTCAAAGCAGAAGGGAGCCAGGAGGTTGTGGAAGGCTGCCTGAGCATCCCGGGAAAATGGGGCAGGCTCACAAGGCCCGCCAGAGTGAGCGTAAAGGCTTTAAACGAAAAAGGTGAAGAAGTCTTCATCGAAGGCGAAGGCGATCTGGCAAAATGCCTGTGCCATGAGGTTGAACATCTGGACGGCATTCTTTTTATCGACAAGGTAACGGAGCTGGTGGAGGAGTAGTTCCATCCTCCGGCATTTCCTCAGTGCTTTTCCGTCTGGACCATTTTCACGATCATTTTTGCAAGAGCTTTTCTGTCACCGTCGTCCCCTAGCTTCCAGAGCTCTTGCAGCAGCCTCTGCTCCCTGTTTTCGGGATCTACCGAAACGGACAGCATGCTTCCGATTTTTACTGCCACTTTTTCAATGCTTTCCTGTGACATTCCCACCAATTCCCCCAGGTCAACCGCCTTGCCAAGGGTGCTCTTCCAGCTGTCCCAATTGTTTATCAGGCCCGTTTTTTCGAATTCCATGTGTATCTCCTCTTTTCTTTAGATAGCATACAGTTCCGTACGGGAAGCATGCACCCCAATAATTATTTCCTCATGCAAGTTAAAATATGTACACCCAAAAGGAAAAGCCCTTTTGTAATAAAAGGTGCCCGTTTAGTGGCGCAACCGTCACAGCGCAGAGCGGTGGAACAAAATATGGACTCCTTAGAAACAAAGGACATTGTGGCTAATATAATAATATATGATTCATACTCCGGAGGGATGGCTTTGGTTGGCAGGGACAACTTTGAGAGAAGCCTGGCACTGATTGTTTTCATAGGAATCGTCATTGCATTTCTGCTGGGGCTTGGGGCGGAAACTCCCGGACTCCTGCCCATCGTCATACCATAGCAGTACGGCTGTCTGCATGCGGTATTCCATGGAGGGCGGGAGGGAAGGTATTGGAGCCATCAGACATTCTCAACAAGTTAATTGGTGACATAGGAAGGAGTTTCGACAGCCATGGAAACAACTGCAGCGGTGGAAAAAATTCCGGCAAAGACTTCAAGGACAAAGGCCTGGAAATAACACCTCAAAAGCTTCTGGTGATCGCGGGCCTTCTGGGTGGAGCCCTTGTAGTGGAGTCGGTGCTGCTGAGCAAGGATCAGGTGGTGGAGATCGTGCTGTCGGGGTCGTTAAAGCAGAAGACCGAACTGGAAAAGATGCTGGATCACATCGGGAAAATGCCTTTCGACGAGGTTGCAAAGACGATGCTTGACAGATTGGTTTAGCGGAAATTTATCCTGGTTCAAGTGGGACAGGCCGTGAGGAAATAGAGGAATTTGAAGAATTATAGCGAATGATATTAAAGAATACAATAAATGACAGGATGGAGAAGACATGCAGCGTCTGAGAGAGTTTGATTTCATAAGGGCAACGGCAGCCCTTTCGGTAATTGCCATTCACACCACGGGGATCTATGTCTATACCAGCAGGGCGGGATACCTCTGGAACCAGGGAATGAGGTATGCGGTTCCTTTATTTATGATTCTTTCCGGACTGCTCCTGTTCTATTCCGACCAGGCGAAAAGCACGGCCAAAACAGGCTATCTGGATTTTGTTAAAAGACGGTTACAGAAGATTGTAATCCCTTATGTTCTCTGGACACTGATCTATGTGGCTTTCAATAACCGGCACGGTTTTGCGTCCATCGCTGCAGATGTTCCCGCCTTCCTGCTCAAACTTGCAAAAGATCTCCTGTGGGGATCGGGAGCCCTGCATCTATACTTTGTTATCCTCATCATCCAGATGTATCTGCTTTATCCTGTTTTGAAACATCTGGTCAGAAGATGGCCGGGGCTGACCCTCGGCGTTTCCTTCCTGGTTACGCTGGCCTGCCAGAGCGATATTTATTTTTCCAGTACGAAAAATTTCAGTTTTTTACCCAGGATAGGGGTTCCTTTTTACATGACCTTCATGGCGTGGATCTTCTTCTTTGTACTGGGAATGACGGCGGTAGGCAGGATTGAAGGCTGGACGGGGAAATCGGTGCGATCGGCGGTGATCATAACGGGAGCCTGGGTCGCAAGCTTTGTTATCCTGATGGCGGACAGTATTCTTACCAGGTCCAATGAAATTTCCAGCAAGCCCAGTGTGATTTTATACTGTATAACCAGCTTTCTTTTCTTCTATATAGCTGCGGTGAAATTCAAGAATACGACTTCCTGGGCCGGCAGGTTCCTTGATTGGTTTTCGGCTCAATCCTTCATGATTTACCTGGGGCATATCCTGGTTCTGGACACCCTGGTCCTGCTGAGCGGAAAATTCAGGATAGAGCAGCTCTGGACCGGAAAAACCGGCATGGTCCTTTTCTTTCTGGCCGTGACCGCCGGAACCTCCATCATGGTCTATATCGTAAGCCTGACACCTTTGGCAGGCTGGCTGGGGGCGGTGCCCGCAAGGAAGGCCCCCGGAACGGGAGCCGGAGTGGAGCAGCCCAAGAGTCCCGGAAGCCTGGGGGCATAGAAATACAGTTAAATGAGCTCTTTTATGGTTCGGAGGGTGAGTTCGATATCCACCCGGTCCACTTCGTGACTGGTCACGAATCTCAGCGGTGCGGAATCATTTACCTTTATTCCCTTTTTGAGAAGCTCGCCCACAAGCCACCCGGAATCTTTCCCTGTTTGTGATATGTCTGCAAACACCATATTGATGTGGATGTTTGAAACATCGACGGTTATTCCGGGAAGTCCCGCCAGACCTTCTCCCAGAAGCCTGGCATTGGCATGGTCCTCCGAAAGCCTGCCCACCATCCTTTCCAGTGCCACGATCCCGGCTGCGGCAAGAATCCCTGCCTGTCTCATACCGCCTCCCAGCAATTTTCTGTTCCGCCTGGCCTTTCCTATGAAGTCCGAATTTCCCGCAAGGATGGAGCCTACAGGTGCACACAGGCCCTTGGAGAGGCAGAACATCACCGAATCGGCATACCGGGCTATCCCAGAAGCTTCCACGTCCAGGGACAGTGCGGCGTTAAAGAGCCTTGCCCCATCAAGGTGTACGGGAATGCCTTTTTGCCTCGCAAAGGAATAGATGTCGGCCATGTCCTCCAGCGGCATGAGCGTGCCGGAAGAAGTGGCATTTTCCACACAGATGAGGCCCGTATCGGGGTAATGGATGTTTATACCCCGCACCAGCCTTTTGACATCCCCGGGAGAGACCGCCCCATTGACGCTTTTGGCGGTTCGCATGGTGACACCGGACAAAACCGCCGCAGCACCTACCTCATAGATGACCACATGGCTGCTATCGCCTGCGATAACCTCATCGCCGCGTTTGGTGTGAGTCATGACAGCCAGTTGGTTGCCCATGGTTCCGCTGGGAACAAATAGTGCGGCTTCTTTATTTACCATTTCCGCAGCCATTGTTTCCAGCTTTTTTACCGTTTCATCCTCATCGTATACGTCATCGCCCACGACAGCGTTGTACATGGCCAGTCGCATTTCTTCCGTAGGCTGGGTGATTGTATCACTTCTAAAATCGATAAACCTCATT
>JAFADI010000049.1 GCA_023424965.1 Bacillota bacterium | reverse complement strand
GCATCCTTCATATTCGTAGGTCCTACGGGCGTGGGAAAAACGGAGCTCGTCAAGGCGCTGGCAGTGGAACTTTTCGAAAGCGAAGAAGCCCTGATAAGGCTCGACATGTCGGAATACATGGAAAAGCACACGGTATCCAAGCTGATTGGAGCGCCTCCCGGATATGTGGGCTATGACGACGGCGGACAGCTGACGGAAAAAATACGGCGCAAGCCATATTCGGTGATCCTGATGGACGAGATCGAAAAAGCCCATCCGGATGTGTTCAACATGCTGCTCCAGATCCTTGAGGACGGAAGGCTCACAGACAGCCACGGAAGGGTTGTGAATTTTGAAAATACCGTCGTCATCATGACCTCCAATGCGGGCACAAGCCTCAAGTCAAACGGCATAGGCTTTGCCAACAGCGGCTACCAGGCCATGGAGGGCAGGGTGAAGGAGGTTTTGAAGGAAACCTTCCGGCCGGAGTTTTTAAACAGGCTTGATGAGGTTATCGTGTTTACCGAGTTGAGCAGGGAAGAACTCAGAAAGATCGTGGAGCTCATGCTCAAAGAGATTTCCGAGGAAGTGGAAGCCAGCGGCATGAGCCTCACCGTTACCGAGGCCGCAAAGGAATTCATCCTCGACAAGGGCTATGATTCCAAGTACGGGGCGAGACCTTTGCGCAGGACCATCCAGAAGTACATTGAAGATGAGCTTTCAGAGCAGTTCCTGAGAGGGAAATACAGGCCGGGAAGCCATGTGACGGTGGATTGTGAAGAGGGCGCCATTTCCTTTAAATAAAAGATTTGAAAATTCATTTTGGTGGAAAAAATTGCACTGTGTCCTAACATAGTGCAATTTTTTCTATATCCTAAGCTTTACAAATTATATATAATTAACTTAAACGACAAATAATTCTACTATTGTTTGACTCCCTATTCCCTGTACGGCAGAGGTAATATAAATGAAGAAAATTCTGAGAGCATTAAGCGCCCTTTTATCTTTGAACATCCTTTTTGCATTCCTTATGTCCTGCTCCTCCGGGCAGCGGTTTGAAGCGGTAAAATTTGAAACGGGAAGTATGCCGTCCCAGAAAGTAAAAATCAGGTTCATCAGCAGTTGGGGAGGGGCAGACCCCAAGGCAGGGGCACTCCAGGAAATTCTCGACAGGTTTGTGGAGAATAATCCCGAATTTGAAGTTATCAACGAATCGATGTTCGGTGAGGATTTTTTACATAAAATCAAAACGGATTTTGCGTCGGGCAACAATCCCGATGTGTTCGGACTGTGGCCGGGATCCGATATAAGGGCTCTGGTCCAGGCCGGAAAAGTGGCGGAGCTCACCGAGATACTGGATAAGGATGCTTTGTGGAAAGGGAGCTTCGGAGAGAGAGGCTGGGAATACACCACCTTTGACGGGAAAGTCTACGGACTGCCGCTGGAGATTATCTATGAGTGCCTGTTTATCAACAGGGATATATTTGACAAATACGACGTTAAGGTGCCGAAGGACTATGAAGAATTAAAGGCCGCTGTGAAGGCCTTTAAAAGCGTAGGGATCGTACCCATTGCTTACAATTCCATGGCAGAAGGCACTTACCTGTACCAGAACATCGTGGCCAGGCTGGGAGGAAAGGCAGGAGCGGAAAAACCCATCGAGGAAGGCAAGATAAACGATTGCTATGTAAACGCCATGAATTATGTAAAGGAACTTTACGGCATGGGCGCATTTCCCGAAGGGGCGTTTAAAATGACCAGCCGGGACAGGAACGAACTTTTCGTAAGCAAACGGGCGGCGATGATTGTGCAGGGCTCCTGGTTCCTGGGAAGTTTCGACAAAACGGATACCACGGTGGACATCATCCCCTTCCCCTATATTGAAGGCGGGAAATCCCGGCGCTCGTCCCTCATTTTCGGCATGGGGAACGGAGTATTCCACATGAGCAGTACGGCGTGGGCGGACGCCGCCAAAAAGAATGCGGCGCTCAAGCTCATGAAAACGCTTACCTCCAAGGAAACCGCCTCCCTTCTTTCAGAGCGCACAGGCATGATCAGCAATGTGGATGTGGGGGATTTGAAAACCTATAACGGGCAGTTGAAAAAGAATGAGCGGGTTCTGCTTGAAAGTGCGGAAGAGCTCATCGGACCTCCCGACAGCTTTGTGGACAGGAACATCTGGGAGGGCACCATTGTGAAGGATTTCCCCTTTGTGCTGGAGGGAGAAAAGTCGGCTGAAGCCTTGTGGGAGGACGTTAAAAAGAAGTATGAAGAACTGGACGTTTATTGATTGCAGCAAAGGACGGGGGGCATTTTCCACCGGTGGGGGTCGGTCGTGATGAAGAATATTTTTGCAAAGCCTTTCAGGTTTTACAGGAACCTGTCGATAAGGTATAAAATTCTTTCGGTGCTATACATACAGATCATCATTTCTCTTGTTCTTATAGGGTTTATGAGCTATAAGCTTTCTGCGGAAATCATTTACAACAAATCCGTCTCCTATTCCCAGGACCTGCTCAAAACCATCGAACTGAGGCTCAAGGACTACAGCAACAACCTTACGGTATTGTCCCAGGATTTATTGTACAACAATGAGGTCTATGACGTCTTAAAGGCCAAATCCCTGGTCAGTACTCCCCTGGGGGAATATAAGAATGACAGTGAGATCAACAACATCCTTAAAAGGATGATCCTTTCCAGGAGTGAAATCCAGTCCATCTGCCTCTTCTCCAACGGCGGAGACTTCTATGCCGCCGACAACAACAGCCGGAGGCTCAGCATCCGGGAGGCCGTCAACGATTGCTTCTACGACATACAGGATATGGCCAGGGATGCGGGAGGAAAAGGCATATGGTACATGTCGGGCGAGGACAGGAATGTGGAGAACGTGTTTTATGCCAGGACCATTTACAACAGGGACAATTTCAAAGAGATCGGCGTCATGGTTATCCTCGTGAAAAAGGAATTCCTGGAGACCATTTACCATGACCTGATCAACCAGGATATGCGGAACATTGCCATCATGACGTCCACCAACCGTCAGATCGTCAGCAGGGACCCCAACAATTTTTACCTTTTTGACACCGGGCTCCAGGAGAATATCGTGGGTGAGCAGGGCTCGCTGATCGATAACCGGAACAAAGCGCTGGTATCCTATATTTCCATGACGGAGCCCTCCTGGCGGGTGGTTACCTATATTTCCCTGAAGCAGCTCTATAAGGACATCGACATGCTCCGGCAGTGGATTATCCTGCTCAGCATTATTTCTGTATTCATTGTGTCGGTCCTGGGCCTTTACATGTCTGTGGACATCATCAGCCCCATCAACAGGCTGGTGAAGGGGATGAAGAAGGTACAGCAGGGTACCGCCCTGGTGGACGTGAAGGTGGACAGAAATGACGAATTGGGATTCCTGAACAAGACCTTCAATGAGATGGCGAAGGAAATCAATCATCTGGTAAACTGGATCTACAGGGAGCAAATAACGAGGAAGGACGCGGAGATTAAGGCACTGCAGTCCCAGATCAACCCCCACTTCCTGTTTAATACCCTGGAGTCCATCAACTGGATGGCACGGCTCAACAACGTTCCTGAAATCAGTGAGACGGTATCCGCCCTTTCCTCACTGATGGAGGCCAGCATCGGAAGGGATGACAGGCTCATCACCATCCAGGAGGAATTTACCTACATCGATAATTATATTCTCATATTGAAAAGGCGTTTTGAGGACCGGATTTCCCTGGAAAAAAATGTTGCCCCGGAGGTGCTTGGCGTCAAAATACCCCGGCTGTTGATCCAGCCGCTCATTGAAAACGCGGTCTACCACGGCATTGAGCGAAGCCGGGACAAGGGGATCATCAGCCTCAATGCATGGATTGGCGGGGACATGGTCCATATCCAGGTGGAAGACAACGGCATGGGTATCGAGCAGGAGGAGCTTGAGATGCTGAACAACAAGCTCTCCATGGACAACGACACCTATTTCCGGAGCATGGAAGGGGCAAAAAAGAAGAGCATCGGCATTGAAAATGTCAACCGGAGGATAAAGCTCTTTTACGGGGAGAAATACGGCTTGAAGATTGAAAGCAAAATTGGGGAGTATACCAGGATCAGTGTGACCATTCCACTGCACAAGGAAGAATTGGGAGGATGAACATGTTCAAGGTGTTGATTATCGACGATGAACCCATCATCCGGAAGGGGCTGCGGAACATCATCAACTGGAGACAGTTTGAGTGCGAGATATGCGGCGAGGCGTCCGACGGCATCGAAGGCTGCGAGGCCATCAAAAGACTGCTGCCCGATATTATTTTCACCGACATAAAGATGCCTGAGATTGACGGCCTCACCATGATCCGGGATATAAGGGACCTGGTTCCCTACGGTAAAATCATCATCCTGACGGGTTACAGGGATTTTGACTATGCCCAGGAGGCCTTGAAGCTGGGCGTTTTCGACTACATCCTGAAACCTTCCAAGATCGAGGAATTGACGGCCATTGTGAAGAAGGCCGTGAAGGAACTGAAGTTCCAGAGGGACAAGGAAGAGGAAATCGACAAGTTCAGAAAATTATTTGACCAGAACATCCCCATCTTAAGGGAGAAGCTGTTCTACGACATTATCTATGGAATCAACACCAACGAAGAGGAAATCAACGCGAAAATGGAGCTTTTCAATGTGGAAATCGACAGGTTCGTGCTGATTGTCGTGGAGAACGAGGGGGGCAGCCAGGAAATCCGGGACAGCAACGGACAGTATGATGCTCAGCTTTATCAATTCGGAATTATAAATACCTTTGATGAAATATTTTCGGATACCTGCACCGTCATCAGCATTTCCCTCAACAACCGGAGAGTTGCCTTTATCGTCCAGGGCCCGGACGACGGGAGCGGCTCCGAGGAACTGATACAGAAGAAATGCTCCTATATGCAGGAAATCATCGAAAACTGCTTCGGTTTTACGGTGACCGTCGCCATCAGCTCGGAGGGCAAGGGGGCCCTGCAGCTTCCCATAAAGCTCAAGGAATGCCAGGAAGCCCTTGAACACAAATTCTATATCGGCAACAACTCCATCATCTGTTTCAAGGATTTGAATTCTTTCTTTAAAGGAGAGGATTATTCCTTCCTGGAGAATCACCAGAAGGCCCTTCTGGAGGGAATCCGGTCGGGCAACGAGCTGCTTGTCAGATCGAGGCTGGCAGACATGCTGAACTACATTGAGAGCCTGGGAGGTGTCAGCAGGGATTATCTGAAAAACTTTTACTGGAATAGCGTATCCCTGATAAACAACATCCGGGTGTCGGTGTCCTCCGCGGACAATGACCGGAACATTGTAAGCAAGGATATTAGCAGCCTTTTCAGAATGATTGAAAAATGCGACAGTATAAAGGAACTGAATGAAATCCTGGAGGAGATTGCTCTCAATGTGACCTCCAAGGTCAACAGCTTTAACAATAAAAGCATAAAGCTCATCCTGAAGAAAGCCGTGGATTTTCTCCAGACCCATTACAACGAGCAGGTGACGTTGAACGAGGTGGCGGAACATACCTATGTGAGCACCTATTATATCAGCCGGATGTTCAGAAAAGAACTGGGGAAAAACTTTGTGGACTATCTCAATGAGTTCAGGATGGAAAAGGCCAAGGAGCTTTTAAAGGATGTGAGGTACAAAACCTACGAAGTGGCCGAAATGGTAGGCATTCCCGATGCCCACTATTTTTCCAAGCTTTTCAAAAAGTATGAGGGGCTGACGCCCACGGAATTCAGAGATTCCATAAAAAATTAAGGAAGGTAAAGAGAAGATTCTCCTTTGTAAAGATACAAAGGAGAATTTTTTGTTGTACATTTTTGCATTTCCAGTCCTGGCAATATTGTTTACCATATAGCAATCCATTCCATTTTATTGCATCGGGAATTCAAATATGATGATAACAACGCAGAAATAAATGAAGCAAGGAAGCCGCAGATATATTTCAAATAAAGAAGGGTGTGATTGATGGTGAGTTCCACCGCCTTGGACTTAAAAAAGGATAAAAGACCACAGGGGAATTTTATCAAAGGGCTGAGAGATAATTGGGCGTTGTTCGCAATGCTTCTGCCGGGCTTGTTTGTGCTTTTGATAAACAACTATATTCCCATGTTCGGAGTGATTATTGCTTTTAAAAGATACCGGTTTGACGGCAATTTTTTTCAGAGCCTGATTTCCAGCGAGTGGGTGGGTTTTAAAAACTTTGAATTTTTCTTTAAAACACCCCAGGCCTTTGAGGTTACGAGAAATACCATACTTTACAATCTTGTTTTCATTGTCTTGGGCCTGGTCATTCCCGTAATTCTTGCCATAGGTCTGAATGAGCTTATCAATAAAAGACTGGCCAAGCTGTACCAAAGCGTGATGTTCCTCCCTTATTTTCTTTCATGGATCGTCGTGAGCTATCTGGCCTATTCTTTTCTCAGTATGGAAAACGGATACATCAACAGGAGCATCATTACCGCCATGGGCGGCGAGAAAATAAACTGGTATTCCGAACCCAGGTATTGGCCCATTATCCTTACATTTTTTCAGTTGTGGAAGTATACGGGGTATAATGCGGTGGTTTATCTGGCTTCAATCTCAGGCATTGATTCCGAATACTATGAAGCGGCAGCCATCGACGGAGCTAGCAAATGGCAGCAGATCAAGCATATCACCGTGCCCATGCTGCAGCCCATTATGATTATCATGACCCTCCTGGCGGTGGGAAGAATTTTCAATGCGGACTTCGGCCTGTTCTTCAGCGTACCCAAGGACAGCGGTGCATTGTTTGCAGTGACGGATGTTATCGACACGTATGTGTTCAGAGCCCTGAGGCACTCCAACAGTGTGGGAATGTCGGCGGCGGCGGGTCTGTACCAGGCCGTGGTGGGATGCATTACCGTATTTACCGCCAACTATATTGTCAGGAAGATCGACAGGGAGAAATCACTGTTTTAAGGGGAGGTTGGAAGAATGGACGACTCGACGGTTGTAAAAAAGAACAGACTCAATCAAATATCTTTTGGAAGCAATATTGCACTGAACTTTGTCTTCATACTTTATGTAATTGCCTGTCTGGGCCCGTTATTACTGGTACTGTCCATCTCCTTTTCAAGTGAGAATGCCATCAGGACCTATGGATACAAGCTGTTTCCCAAAGAAATTTCTTTTGGGGCATACGATTATGTTTTAAAAGCCGGAGACGCCATATGGAGGGCTTACGGGGTGTCCATCTTTGTAACGGTGGTGGGGACCATACTGAGTCTTCTGGTCATCTGCATGTATGCTTATCCACTGTCCAGGCCCAATTTCAAATATAAAGGCCTTTTCGCCTTCTTCGCGTATTTTACAATGATTTTCGGCGGAGGGCTCGTTCCGTGGATCATGGTTTACACCCAGCTTTTCAGGATAAGCAATACCATCTGGATACTGATTTTCCCCTACCTTATGAACGCATGGTTTGTCATGATCATGAGGACCTTTTACAAAACAACGGTACCGGATGCGGTGATCGAATCGGCAAAAATTGACGGAGCGGGCGAGTTCAGGACATTTTTTGTCATCGTGCTTCCTTTGTGCCGCGCGGGACTGGCTACCATAGGACTGTTCTGCACGCTGAACTTCTGGAACGACTGGTACCTGCCCCTGATGTTTGTGACGGAGCGCAAATTTTTCAATATCCAGTACCTTATGTATCAGATTTTAGTCAGCATCCAGTATTTGACCAGCGGAAGCGCCAACTTCTCGGAAGCCTCGGTGGTTCTGGCAAATCTGCCTACGGAAGCTGCCCGTATGGCGATAGCGGTTCTGGCCATCGGTCCCATCATCTTTGCATATCCCTTTTTCCAGAAGTATTTTGTGAAGGGCCTGACTGTCGGTGCTGTAAAGGGCTAATGCCGGGAAACCCGGTTAGCATAGTAAAATAATATAAAAGGAGGAATCTTTTAATGCGAAACATGAAGAGGTATTTTTCACTGGCTTTGGTGCTGATTTTCACATTGACTGCCATTCTCACGGGATGCGGCAAAACGGAACAGCCAGCGAATACGTCCTCGGGGACTGAAACGAAAACTGAAGCGAAAACAGAAGAAAAAGCGGCCGAGGTGCCCAAGGAACAGGTTGAACTCACCTTCTATTCTGTTGCAGACAGCCAGCCTGAAATGCAGAAGATATGTGATGCGGCCACGGAATACCTGAAAGACAAACTCAATGTCAAGATTAAAGCGGAAAACTTCGGGTGGGGAGATACGTACACTCCGAAAATCAATCCCATGCTTGCTTCGGGACAACCGGTAGATATCGTGTTTACTGCCAACTGGGCGGCCAACTACAGGGTGAACGCCAATGCGGGATACTTTAAAGACCTGACGCCTTATCTTCAGAATTCCAAAATTACCGAAATCGTAGGCAAAGATTTCCTCAACGGTTCTGCGATCAACGGAAAGAATTATGCCGTTCCTACAAACAAAGAAAAGGTCCACAACTGGGGTGTACTGCTTAAAAAGGACCTGGTGGAAAAATACAAAGTGGATGTGGGGGCCATAAAGAAATTTGAAGATCTCGAACCTTATTTTGAGAAGATCAAGGCCGGAGAACCGGGCGTAACACCGCTCTTGAACGTACAGATGGAAGGTCCCTTCAAGATCCTGGATTGGGACAACATCAGCGATGACGACATTCCTGGAGCTCTCTACCCCGACAACAGGGATACAAAGATTGTCAATCAGTTTGAAGCGCCGGAGTCGGTAGCACTCTATAAAAAGATGCGCGATTACTATAAAAAGGGTTGGATTCACCCGGATGCAGCAACACAGGATAATTTCTCGGAAGAAATGAAGACGGGCAAGTATTTTGCGGTCGTACAGTCCATGAAACCTGGAAAAGCTGAAGAAATGAAGCTTTCAACCAACATTGACTGGGTACAGGTGGATATTACCAAGCCTGTTATGACAAACCGTGAAACGACAGGTGCACTGCTGGCGATTCCTGCAGGCTCCAAAAACCCGGATAGAGCTTTTAAATTTATTGAAATGCTCTATACCGACAAATTCCTCAAAAATCTCTTTGTATACGGTATTGAAAAAGACCACTATACCAAGGTATCCGACAATGTAGTCAAGCTTACTGAAAATAAGGGTTATATGGCGGGTAACGGATGGAGGTTCGGGAATCAGTTCATCGACTACCTCCTTGACAATGAAGATCCCGATAAATGGCAGAAGTTTGAAGACTACAACAAGTCCGGAACACCTCTCAAGAGCCTGGGTTTTGCCTTTGACAACAAGAATGTTGAAAACGAATGCGGTGCAGTTAAAAATGTAGTGCAGAAATATTACAAGCAGTTGTTTATCGGTTCCGCCGATACCGACTCAACCTATGCTGCATTCACCAAGGAATTGAAGGCGGCGGGTACGGATAAAATCATTGCCGAAATGCAGAAGCAGTATGACGAATGGCTCAAAGCCAACGGCAAATAAAAGGAAATAGGGAATTGAGTAATTAGTCAAGAAATATAATGGGATTGACGCTCCAGGATCTGGGGCGTCGGCCCCGTTGTATAATGCATGCCAGGCACGGGGAGGGACCGGATACCGAGCAGGTGGTTCATGTAAAAGAAAGTGTGGTTTTTAATTTTCAATATTTATTTTCCTCGTATGTTATTTCTAGTAAAATGTATTATAAAATTTGCCAGTAGTTTGTTTGAATTTACTATTTATCAGAGCCTTTAAAATAGTAAAATTATAGGTGGAGCTTGTCAATTTGAAAATAATTCTTGCGGAATTATCGATATGCCAACGTGAGATTAAAATAGAAGTAGCGGAGGGCGCACTATGAAATTCGGACATTTTGACGATGAAAAAAGAGAATATGTAATTACGACTCCGAAAACACCGTACCCATGGATCAATTATCTTGGAACGCAGGAGTTCTTTTCCATCATTTCCAACACGGCAGGGGGCTACTGCTTTTATAAGGATGCCAGATTAAGGCGCATAACCAGGTACAGGTACAACAATGTGCCTGCGGACAACGGAGGAAGATATTTCTACATACACGACAGGGGAGATTTCTGGTCTCCCGGATGGATGCCCGTAAGGAAGGACCTGGACAAATATGAATGCAGGCATGGACTGGGCTATACCGTTGTAAGCGGGGAGAGAAACGGTATAAAGGCGGAAGTTCTGTTCTTTGTGCCGGTAGATTTTAATGGAGAAGTCCAGAAAGTGACGGTTAAAAATACGGGAGACAGCAGGAAAGATATTACGCTGTTTTCATTCCTTGAATTTTGTTTGTGGAATGCTCTGGATGACATGACAAACTTCCAGAGGAATTTCAGCACGGGGGAAGTCGAAATCGACGGCTCTGTCATTTATCACAAGACGGAGTACAGGGAGAGGCGAAACCACTATTCATTCTATTCGGTGAATACCCCGATCGATGGATTTGATACGGATAGAGAAACTTTTGTAGGCTTGTATAACGGCTTTGACGCACCGGAGGCCGTGGCGAAGGGCAAATCGGGGAATTCCGCGGCCGACGGCTGGTCCCCTGTGGCGTCCCACAGCATCAACCTGAGCCTGGAGCCGGGAGAAGAAAAAGAACTGGTATTTGTGCTGGGCTATGTTGAAAATGCGGAAGAGGACAAGTGGGAAGCAAAGGGCGTGATCAACAAGGAAAAGGCCCGGGCAATGATTGACGGGCTGAAGGATACGGCAGCCGTGGACAGAGCCTTCAAACAACTGGGGGAGTACTGGACGGGCCTGCTGTCCAGATTGTCCGTCGATTCGGGAGACGAAAAGCTGGACCGTATGGTGAACATCTGGAACCAGTATCAATGCATGGTCACCTTCAACCTGTCACGCAGCGCCTCTTATTTTGAATCGGGAATCGGAAGAGGGATGGGCTTCAGGGATTCGAACCAGGATATCCTGGGCTTTGTTCACCAGATTCCCGCCAGGGCAAGGGAAAGAATCCTGGACCTTGCGGCCACACAACTGGAAAACGGAGGTGCGTACCACCAGTACCAGCCTCTCACCAAGAAGGGAAACAATGAAATCGGCGGCAATTTTAACGATGACCCGCTGTGGATGATATTGTCCACTGCGGCCTATATAAAGGAAACAGGGGACTTCACCATCCTTGAAGAGGAGGTTCCCTTTGACAACGACCCCGGAAAGTCCGCCAGCATGCTTGAACATTTGAAGCGGTCCTTCTACCATGTGGTCAACAATCTTGGCCCTCACGGACTGCCCCTCATCGGCAGGGCCGACTGGAATGACTGCCTGAACCTGAACTGTTTTTCGTCGGTGCCCGACGAATCCTTCCAGACCACCACCAGCAAAGACGGTAAGGTGGCGGAGTCCGTCATGATCGCAGGGATGTTCGTCTTTATCGGCAGTGAATATATAAAGCTGTGCGAATGCCTGGGACTGGGGGAAGAAGCAAAGGCGGCGCGGAGCCACGTCAACAAAATGAAAGAAACCATCCTGGAGCATGGCTACGACGGAGAGTGGTTCCTCCGGGCCTATGACGACAATGGAAACAAGGTGGGAAGCAGGGAAAATGTAGAGGGTAAAATATTCATCGAGTCACAGGGCTTCTGTGTGATGGCGGGAATCGGTGTGGAGGACGGCAGGGCGGAAAAAGCGCTGGATTCCGTCCGGAGATACCTTGACACCCCCTACGGAATCGTACTGCTCAATCCTGCATTTACGAAATATTATATCAACCTTGGAGAAATATCCACCTATCCTCCCGGATATAAGGAAAACGCAGGCATCTTCTGCCACAACAACCCTTGGATTGTGGCTGCAGAGACGGTATTGGGCAGGGGAGACCGGGCCTTTGAATACTATTCCCAAATAGCTCCTGCCTACATTGAAGAAATCAGTGATATCCACCGGACGGAGCCTTATGTATATTCCCAGATGATCGCCGGGAAGGATGCCAGGAGGCCGGGAGAGGCAAAGAATTCCTGGCTGACGGGAACAGCCGCCTGGAATTTTGTAGCCGTATCCCAGTGGATCCTTGGACTGAAGCCGGGGTACGACGGCCTTGAAATCGACCCCTGCATACCTGCCGCCTGGGAGGGCTTCAAGCTTCAAAGGTTGTTCAGAGGTTCGCGGTACAATATTTCCGTCGACAACCGCTGCCATGTCTCCAAGGGCGTGAAGAGCCTCATCGTTGACGGCAAGGAGTTTATTGGAAATGTCATTCCCATATTCAATGACGGCAAGGAACATGAAGTAGTGGTAATTATGGGCAGCATCTAAAATTTCGATATATGTTTTCATCCCGGACTTTGCTGTCCGGGATGAATATCCTGGCGGGGCAATCCCGCAAGCTCCGCCAGGATAAAATTTTTTTGTCTTTTTTGAACGATTTTTTGTGGGAAGCAGCTGATTTAAAATGCTCTTCACGCGGTGATTCTATCCTGAATCAACGCGTGCGTTTGCCATCCATGGCTCACTGGCCGCATTTTAAATCAGCTGCTTCTATGTATAAATTATGTAGATGAGGAGGGTATATATGGTTGAAAAGCTGACGGCAAGAGGGGTAGAAACAAAGCCCGAGGATATACTTAAATCGGAATTCAAGGAGTACCTGGAAGAGGGCTGGGGACTGGATGCCCTGTACCTGGACAGCAGCTTTAAAAGGGTGGTGGGGGTTGCAAACCTGGGGAAGAAAGCCCCCGTGGCTGCGCAGCTTCTAAAGGACGGGGAACTGCGGCAATACTTTCTGGAACTGACGGGAGACGGGCATTCGCTGCTCATTGTCAATCGCGGCTTACATGCGGGAATAAAAGTACTGCTTAAAGCTGAGACGGTTAAGAAAATACACATCCCGGCGGGTATAGGGAAAAAGGTTCAAGCGCTTCTGGACGCTTCCGGAAATTGGGAGGGAAGCTTGAATGGGCAGGGAGAGCATGGGATTGATCTGCGTGCTCCAGCGCCCGGGCCCCACTTTCATGTGAATTTGCTGCTTGGCAACAGGATCGGGTTTCCCCATGCCCTGCAGACAACTCCCAAGAGTGTGGTCGACAGGCTGGGCGGAGGCAGCTTCCGGTCCCATGCCGCAACCCAGGTGCTGGCCACCCGCTGGGATTTGCGCCAGGAGGAAAACGGATTTCCCGCCAACCGCCAGTTTTACCTTGTAGAAGACCATCGGAAGATTTTCTATTCGGCGGATGTCCACGACGCCAACATCCAGGAGGCCCTGTGCATCCACTCCCAGAA
The DNA here is from genome assembly GCA_023424965.1 of Bacillota bacterium. Taxonomy (GTDB): domain Bacteria; phylum Bacillota; class Clostridia; order Acetivibrionales; family JAFADI01; genus JAFADI01. Next base: position 74,063 of record JAFADI010000049.1, on the reverse strand, counting down.
CCGTACCGTCATCGAATACAGGACAAGGTGCGGGCTGGAGATAAAGAGGACCATCTTCATTCTGCCGCAGATGGAGGGATTGCCCCTTGCCACGGAGGTCCAGCAGGTGACCGTCAGAAACCGGGGAAAGGGAAACCGGAAGCTCAGGCTGGTTTATACCGGGATGTTCGGCAGTGCCGCGCCCCATGCACTTTTTGAAGACGTCTTATACAGCAACATCATCCTTCAGACCGGAATTTTGAGAAGGGGAGACGGCACCATTGGGGCCATCACCCCCGATTACTACCCCCGGCAGGGCAGGGAAGACCTGCGGTTTCACACCATGCTGATACAAAAGGGCGGTATGACAACCTTCCCGAAAGAATTCTGCGGCAATTACAATGAATTCGTGGGGAACGGAACCCTTGAAAACCCTGAAGGAATAGGGCGGCTCAGCAACAGCCTGTACCGGAAGGGGCCTGGTTTCTTCGCCCTGGCGGGAGAATTGGCACTGCAGCCGGGAGAAAGCTGCAAAGTCAACAACTTCACAGGCATTGTTTCCCGGAAGACCAATCCGAATTTCAACGACGACACCTTTGCGCTGGAAATAGGGAACCTGATTGCGGAATTTTCAGCGGAAGGCAGCGTGGAACAGGCGCTGGAGCAAAACAAAAGCTTTTATGAGAGGTACAGGAGCTTTATAAAGCTTCAATCGGGTCAGGAAACCCTTGACGCCTATTTCAACCGGAACCTTCCCTTTCAGGTGCTGTACCAGACCTTTGTGTCCAGGTCCTTCTGCCAGACGCAAAAGGGGTACAGGGAAATCGGCTTCAGGGAAATACAGGACATCTATGCGGCCATGTATTATTTTGAGGCCATGGGCATGGCCGGCTTCGTAAAGCAGCTGTTGAAGGAGTGGTGCAGCAACATTTTCGAATTCGGGTTTGCCTACCACAATTTTTTCTGGTCCGGGAAAGAGCCGGGAAAATGGTCCGACGATGCCCTCTGGTTTGTCCAGGCCGTTTACCGGTATATCAACCTGACAGGGGATATGGATTTTCTGGAGGAAGAATGCGAAATGGCAGGAACCTTGCCAGCAGCTTCCAGAACGGTTTATGACACGCTGAAAGCGGTCCTGCGGTATTCCGGGGAAATTTCCACCGGGAAGCACGGCCTTCCCCTGCTTGACAATGCGGACTGGAATGACTGCCTGAAACTGGACAGGGATTTCATCGACGGCATAACCAAAGAAAAGCTGTACCGCAGCCAGCTTTCCCAGGGGGGGACCTTCGGTGAGCCTTTAAAAAGCGATTACTCCGAAAGCGTCATGAACGGCTTCCTGCTCAAGCTTGCCCTGGATGAGACAAGAGGACTGGCTGTTGAAAAGGGAGACGATGCCTACGCAGCAAAGCTGGAAGAACTTTCGGAAAAACTTTACGACAACCTGCAGGAGCATGCGTGGAAGGAAGATTTTTTTGCCCGGGTGCTTTTCAACCGCTATAAAAACAAGGAGTATACTTATCTGGGAGCCAAAGGGGACGGTTTATCCGCAGACCCGGACATCGACGGCTCCTATTTTCTCAATTCCTTCAACTGGGCCCTGCTTTCCAATTCAGCGACGGAAGAGCAGATCCGTATAATGCTGGATACCGTTGAGAAATACCTGAAAACACCTTACGGACTCAAGCTGGTCACACTTGCCGACCTGGGCAGGGTGGCAGAGGATACCGCCACGGGGCATTATTTTCCGGGAGACAGGGAAAACGGCGCCGTGTTCAAACATGCTGCAATGATGGCAACGGCAGCCATGTTCAAGGCCGCAAAGGAGGTCGAGGACAGGGCGCTTGCCGCAAGGCTTTCCGCACTGGCCTACTGGATGGTTGACCTGGTGCTTCCCTTCAAAACCATGGAGAATCCCTTCGTGACCTGTGGAAACCCAAGATTCTGTACCCAGTACAACAACAGCGAGACCGGGGAAAACATAGGCCCCATGCTGAGCGGCACTTCCACCTGGCTTACCCTGACAATGATGTCCGCCCTGGGCATTGAACACACAAGGCGGGGCATCGTCCTTGAACCCCTTTTGAGGGAGGCACAGAAGGAACTGAAATATTCGGTGAACACAGGAAAGGCGGTATATACTATATGCGTCAAAAAGCCCGAAGGCTTCTGCCGCATCAAGGACTGCAGCTTCAAGCTGCTCCTGGAAGGCAAAGAGACAGACACCTGCCTTTTACCCATTTTTGAAGACGATGAGGAGCACGGGGTGGAGCTGATTTTCTATTGAGTATCAGAGAATAATTGTTTTAAACAATATTGTAAATAGCGCTCCCAGGAATGCGGAAGCCGGTATGGTCAGAACCCAGGCCCAGACAATGTTTTTCGCCAGGGCCCATCTTACGGCGGTGAGCCTTTTGGAGGCTCCCACCCCCATGATGGTGGAGGAGATTACGTGGGTGGTGCTTACCGGGGCTCCAAGGGCAGTGGCGGTTTCAATGACCACAGCAGCAGCCGTTTCGGCTGCAAAGCCCCCGATGGGCTGCAGGCGGATCATATTGACGCCCATGGTTTTTATGATCTTCCAGCCGCCGATGGAGGTTCCAAGGGCCATGGCAATCGCACAGGCGATTTTAACCCAGATGGGTATGCCCGCATCCGCCGTTATCAGTCCTGAACTCACCAGCGCCAGGGTGATGATGCCCATGGATTTCTGTGCATCGTTATTTCCGTGGGAGAAGGCCATAAATGCAGCGGATAAAATCTGAAGCTTGGAAAACCATTTGTTAACCGCGCTCTGTGTGAAAGGCCTCAGAAGTTCAAAAAGCAGCGACATGAAGAGGTAACCCATGATAAAACCGATAATGGGTGAAGTGATCAAAGGCAGCAGCACTTTTTCCCAGACACCCTTCCAGATAACCTTGTCCAGGCTCCAGGCATAGGCAATGGAAGCGCCCACCAGGCCTCCGATCAAGGCGTGGGAAGAACTGCTGGGTATGCCGTAATACCAGGTGATCAGGTCCCATATGATGGCTGCAATCAAAGCGGAGATGATTACATACTGCTCCAGGGAGCCGTTTACCAGGCCCTTGGAGATGGTTTTTGCCACCTTCTCACTCATGAGGGCCCCCACAAAATTCAGCACCGCAGCCATGAGAATGGCCTGGCGGGGAGAAAGCACGCGGGTGGAAACGGAGGTGGCGATGGCGTTGGCGGTATCGTGAAATCCGTTGATAAAGTCAAAAACAAGTGCCAGCACTACGACAGATACTAATATCAAGCTTATACCGCTTAACATAATTATTCCCCTTTGCAGCCGTTATTGATAATTCCACGTCTTATTATAATGCTGCAATTGACCTCAAACAATTCAGTTAACAAAGAGTTAACATAGAAATAACATTTCCTTAACTATTTGTGGGGGAGGAAAAGGGAAGACTTATGATGAATTCCGTCCCGGCGCCGGGCTGGCTTTTCACCTTGATGTCTCCGTTGCAGAGGTTGACGATATGCTTCACAATGGAGAGTCCCAGCCCTGTACCGCCCATATTCCTGGACCTGCCCTTGTCTACCCTGTAGAAGCGTTCGAATATTCTGGAGATATGCTCTTCCCGGATTCCGATGCCGGTGTCCTTCACACTGAGGATGATCCTGCCCTCCGCACGTTCCGCCGCCACCGTTACCGTACCGTTTTCCATGTTATATTTTATACCGTTGTCAACGAGATTGATGAGCATTTGCTTGATCCGGTTCCGGTTAGCCACGATCTTCAGGTCGTCCGCCGCCTCGCAGGACAACGTGATTCCCCTTTTCTCCGCCGTACCCTCCAGGATTGAGAAAACCTCGACAATGATGGGCTTAAGGTTGTAAACGCTGATGTTTACGTCTCCCTGCTTGCTTTCAATTTCCGAAAGATGCAGGATATCATTGATGAGGGTGTAGAGCCTTTCGGCCTCGATATCGATGATTTCCATGAACCTTTCGGCCACTTCCTTGTCATTGATGGCTCCGTTCCGCAGCGTCTCAATGAACCCACGGATGGAAGTAAGGGGAGTTTTCAGCTCATGGGTCACATTGGAGACGAATTCCGTTCTTATTTGTTCCAGCTTGCGGATGGTGGTGATGTCATGGATATATAAAAGCCCTCCGGAGTTGGGACTGGAGTGGTCCTTCGACTTTATGGGATTGGTGTATATCCGCAGGATCTTGTCCTGGGGGGCGCCGATAATTATTTCATCAACCTTCGACGTGTTATTCTCTATGCACTCCTTAAGCAGGGAGTTTACCTGGTTGTTCCGGATCAATTCGATGATGTCCATTCCGATGACCCCGGGGCCGTTCTTTATGCCGAAGGTCTCACAGGCGATGGAGTTGATGAGGATGACCTTGTGCTCCGTGTCGACGGCCACAATTCCGCTGGGCATGCTTTCAATGATGGAATCCACCTTCAGGCTCTTGTCAATCATTTCCGTCATGGTTTTTTCCAGCTTCAGGGCCATGTCGTTAAAGGCCCTTGCCAGCTGGCCCAGCTCATTGCCTGCTTTCAGCGATACCCTCCTGGAATAGTTGCCGATGGAGATTTCGGTGGATATGTTGATAAGCTCCTTGATGGGATTGATGATGAAGGCGGAAAACCTGTAAGCCAGCAAGGCCGTGAGGATAATTCCGAAGGAGATGCCCAGGATGGTATAGATCCATATCATCTCATTGATGCTGTTTATCTGAAGAAGGGGGACGGACACCCTTACAATGATGTTTTCCGAGTGAAGGGGGACTGCGATGTACAGCAAATGGAGCTTTAAAGTGCTGCTGAAGCGGATGTCGCTGCCGAAATTGCCCTTGATGGCTTCCTGAACTTCCTTCCTGCCAAGGTGGTTTTCCATTTCCTGTTTGTCGGTGTCCGACTCTCCAACCACATTGCCGCGCACATCAATAAAGGTAATCCGCATGTGGCTGGCGGCAGAGGCTTTGGCATTTTCTGCACGGCTTAACACACTGGAATACCTTTTGGCGATGGCATCATAATCGATGGCGCTTCCGCTGGATAGTTCATCCTCGATATGAGCCTGAATAATAAGCGCAGTCGTTTTGAGCTTTTCTTCCACCTCGTATTTGTAATAGTTCTGGGCCAGCTTTGAGGTGAAGAAGCTGGTCACGGCGATGCCGATGATTACCAGCAGCATATAATGAAAGAAAATTTTGTTTCTCATTTCGCTCCCTTATCATTGAACCTGTAGCCGATACCACGAATGGTCTCGATATAGACCGGATTGCTGTCGTCGTCTTCGATTTTCTGGCGCAGGTAACGTATGTGGACATCCACGGTCCTTGTTTCTCCATAATAATCGAAGCCCCAGATTTTTTCAAGCAGCAGATCCCTTGACAGCACCTTGCCTTTATTCAGGATCAAAAGCTTTAGCAGTTCGAATTCCTTTAAGGGCAATTCGATGATGTTGCCGCTTTTGGTGACCTCCCGGCGGGTACAGTCAATAATGATGTCACCAAAGGTGATGATTTCCGATTCCGCGGGAACGGTGGTATTGATCCTCCGGAAGATGGCTTTTACCCTCGCCACCAGTTCTCTTACGCTGAAGGGCTTGGTGATATAGTCGTCGGCTCCCAGCTCCAGGCCCAGGACCTTGTCGAATTCTTCACTCTTTGCCGTGAGCATGATGATGGGAATCACCTTTGTTCTGGTATTTTGCCGGAGCTGCCTGCAAACCTCAAGCCCATCCACTCCCGGAAGCATGATATCCAGGATAAACAGGTCGGGAAGGGTACTTTTGACCTCCCGGAGCAAGCTTTCGCCGCTTTCAAAGGTCATGACCCTGTACCCGACGCCCTGGAGATTATACTTTATAAGCTGCTGTATATGTGTTTCATCTTCCACGGCAAATATAAGTTCTTTAGGCATACAAACCTCCGTATTTTGCTTTTTACTCTTTACCGCCTTTATCCTCGCCGTCCTTCTCTTCGTCCATGAGGATAAAAGGGTTGTTTATCCCGTCGTCCTTGTGATGCATGTACCTTGTCAGGTGCTCATGCTGTCCGGTAACGTGGTAGACCACCCACTCGCTGATGTTGGTAGCATGGTCCGCCATTCTCTCCAGGTATTTGGCAATAAACATAAAGTTGATTGCCTGCTCTACCGACTGGGAGTCGTTTTTCATGATGCTCACCAGTTCAAGGATGATCTTTTGAAAAAGATCGTCCACATCGTCATCGCTGGCGCAGACCTTCATGGCGAGCTCGGTATCCTGCCGTATATATGCGTCGATGGATTTGTTTACCATATCCTTGGCCAGTTCAGCCATCTTGGGGATGTCAATCAAGGGTTTGATGTATTTTTCCCCGGCCATCCGGATGGTTATCTCCGCGATATCGGAGGAATGGTCTGCAATCCTCTCCATGTCGGTGATAATCTTGAGGGAGGTGCTGATGGTCCGCAGGTCCTTTGCCAGAGGCTGCTGCCTGGCAATGAGGTTCAAACACCTGCGTTCAATTTTGCTCTCCATTTCGTCGATCACGTCGTCGTTTTTGAAAATCAGCCTGGCAAGCTTTACGTCCTGCTTCTTTAAAGCCAGGATGGTATTTTCAATGGATTCTTCCACCAGACTTCCCATTTTTATCAGGTCGTGGTGGAGATCTTCAAGTTCCCTGTCGAAAGAATATCTTGTCACCATGCTTTAACACCTCATCATCTATTAATATACACTTCCAATGGATAAATATGAAATACAATTCCGGCAGATGCTGTATTAAAGTAAATTTAACAATCGGTGCCGGTCACAGTCCTGCTACATTAACCGAACCTTCCGGTAATATAATCTTCGGTACGTTTATCCGCAGGTTTACTGAATATTTTCTCCGTATTGTCATACTCTATGATTTCCCCCAGCAGGAAAAATGCGGTTTTGTCCGATATTCTGCCTGCCTGCTGCATGTTGTGGGTTACTATGATGATTGTGTATTTTTCTTTGAGCTGGCCGATGAGGTCTTCTATTTTAAGGGTGGAGATGGGATCCAAAGCGGAAGTCGGTTCGTCCATCAGCACAACTTCGGGCTCAACCGCCAGAACTCTTGCGATACAGAGCCTTTGCTGCTGTCCGCCGGAGAGCCCCATGGCGCTCTGCCTGAGTCTGTCCTTGACTTCCTCCCACAGGGCGGCGTTTCTCAAACTCCGCTCAACAATCTCATCCAGCTTTGCTTTGGATTTGACCCCGTGAATCCTGGGCCCGTAGGCGATATTGTCATACACCGACATTGGAAAGGGATTGGGCTTCTGGAACACCATTCCCACTCTTTTCCTCAACTCAACTATATCATATTCCTCATACACATTCAAATGATCAAAGAAAACCTTACCGCTTATTTTAACGCCGGCGATGAGGTCGTTCATCCTGTTGAGGGTCTTCAGAAAAGTGGATTTTCCGCAGCCCGAAGGTCCGATTAAGGCCGTTACGTTTTTGTCTTCGATTTTTATGGAGACACTTTTAAGCGCCTGGACGTCTCCATAATGCAGGTTTAAGTTCTCGGTGAAGATTTTCAATTGATTGCTGCTGTCCATAGATACCAACCCTTCTTTGCCTGTGTTAATTTATTTTAACAATTACTTAATGCACTGCGGAAAATATGACCGCCTAATTCGGATAATAGCAGGCGATTATTAATTAAGGATTATTTCATTGTTAAGTAAATGTTAAGTATCTGGGGGTTAACATGGGCTTAACATTAAATTAACATGGGGTGACTTGTTGTGAAAAAAACCCGGTGCTATGATAAAGGTGAAACCGGGGGTGTATTTATGTTTGCTCAACTTAGACGGAATAATGTTTCTGCCGGCAGTCACAGAATAAAAAGAATGAATCTGTCAAACTCCGTTGCGAAAAATATATTCTTGTTTTTTGCATTAATTTCCATATTTACGACAATAGGCATCATCGTCTCACTGGTAAAAGATTCGGCAGGTTTTTTTGCCCATGTTTCATTAAAGGAATTTCTCACGGGGACAAAATGGACTCCCCTTTTCAGCGATCCCCAGTTCGGGGTGCTGCCTCTGATCACGGGAACACTGGTAATTACCGTGCTTTCGGGGATAATATCCATTCCCATCGGTTTGCTTTCCGCCATATACCTGAGCGAATACGCAAAGCCCAGGGTCAGAAAAATACTGAAGCCCTTTCTGGAAATTCTCGCAGGAATACCCTCCATCGTGTATGGCTTTTTCGCTCTGACCTGGATCACTCCGGTGCTCCAGAAGCTTATTCCCCAGACGGAAATCTTCAATGCGGCCAGCGCCAGCATCGCCATCGGGATCATGACCATACCGCTGGTGTCTTCACTGAGCGAGGATGCCCTCAAGGCGGTTCCCGATTCCCTGCGGCACGGGGCCTATGCCCTGGGGTCCACAAAGCTTGAGACTTCGCTGAAGGTGGTGGTGCCCGCGGCAATATCGGGCATATCCGCTTCTTTTGTGCTGGCGATATCAAGAGCCATTGGAGAAACCATGATCGTTACCATTGCGGCCGGTGCCAAGCCCAGCCTTACACTGAACCCTCTCGAGAGCGTCCAGACCATGACGGCTTTTATCGTACAGGCAAGCCAGGGCGACAATCCCCATGGCACGTCGGGCTATTATGCGCTTTTTGCCGTAGGACTGCTGCTTTTCCTGATGACCCTGGTACTGAACATTCTTTCCCATTATATTGTTGAAAAGTACAGGGAGGAGTATTGATGAACAACCGGATTAAATATAGGAAGTTAAAAGATAAGATTTTTCATGGGGTCATTTTCGCGGTGACCTGTATCGGTATCATCATTCTATTCATACTGATGCTCGACATTCTGCGCAAAGGGATTCCCTGGCTGACGCAGACTTTCTTTACGGGTTTTCCCTCCAGGTTCCCCAATAGATCGGGTATTTTGCCGGGGATTGTGGGAAGTGCCTATATCATATTGCTGACGGTGATTTTTGCCGTACCCGTGGGCCTGGGCTGTGCCATCTACCTGGAGGAATATGCAAAAAACAACGGACTCACCCGGTTTATTAAAATAAATATTTCCAATCTGTCGGGAACTCCCTCCATTGTATACGGTCTGTTGGGTCTGGCGGTGTTTGTGAGAACTCTGGCTTTAAAGAAGAGCATACTTTCCGGTTCCCTGACCATGTCCCTGGTGGTGCTGCCCATTGTCATCGTTGCCTCCCAGGAGGCGATCCGGGCCGTTCCCCAGTTCTTGAGACACGGTTCCTATGCCCTGGGTGCCACCAAATGGCAGACCATCCGGAAAGTTGTCCTGCCGGTGGCCTTCCCGGGAATACTCACGGGAGTGATACTTTCCGTTTCCAGGGCCCTGGGGGAGAGCGCCCCGCTCATCATGGTGGGAGCCGCCACCTTTGTATCTTTTCTTCCCAAGAACGTTATGGACAACTTTACGGCGCTTCCCATGCAGATTTACTACTGGACGGGCCTTCCCAAAAATGATTTCAGAGAGCTGGCCGCGGCGGGCATCATCGTCCTGCTGGCGCTGCTGCTTACCACCAATGCCGCCGCCATCATACTGCGGAACAAATATCAAAAGAATGTAGAATAGTATTAAGATACCGCGAACTGGCTGTTGTAGAGGTTGGCGTAATGGCCTTTGGCTTTCAGCAGCTCTTCGTGGGTGCCGCTTTCCACCACATTGCCCTTGTCCATGACCAGAATCAGGTCCGCCTCCCGTATGGTGGACAGCCTGTGGGCGATGACAAAGCTGGTCCTGCCTTCCATCATTTTCTGGAAGGCTTTTTGTATGTGAATTTCCGTTCTTGTGTCGATGCTGCTTGTGGCTTCATCCAGAATCAGCATGGGAGGGTCCACCAGCATTACCCGGGCGATGGTAAGAAGCTGCTTCTGTCCCTGGGACAGGTTTTCCCCTGCATCGGCAAGCAAGGTGTCATAGCCTCTGGGCAAACGCCGGATGAAGCTGTGGGCGTCGGCCGCTTTGGCCGCGGCCATAATTTCCTCGTCGGTGGCCTCCGGTTTGCCGTAGGCGATGTTATCCCGTATGCTGCCCTCAAACAGCCAGGTGTCCTGGAGCACCATCCCGAAATTCCGCCGCAGGCTGTCGCGGGTGAGGGTATTGATATTCGCGCCGTCAACGGAGATGGAACCCCCGTCGACCTCATAAAACCGCATCAGCAGATTTACCAGGGTGGTTTTGCCGGCGCCTGTCTGCCCTACGATGGCAATACGGCTTCCCGGTTTCACCTTCAAATTGAAGTTGGAAATCAGAGGACGCTCCGGATTGTAGGAAAAAGCTACATTTTCAAAGGTTATATTTCCCCGGCTTTGGCTCAGGGGAATGGCATCTTTGCCGTCGGGAGCCTCCGGAGGCAGGTCCAGGATATGGAATATACGCTGGGCGGAGGCTGCTGCTGCCTGCAACTGGGCCAGAACTCCCGAAATCTCGTTGAAAGGCTTCGCAAACAGGCTGGAATAGATGAGAAAGCTGGAGATGCCTCCCACCGTGATTTTCCCCAGAATGGCAAAAATACTTCCAATGATGCCGATGACAGTATAGGTGATATTGTTGACGAGGCGGGTGGAGGGATTGGTGAGGGAGGAATAGAACTGGGCTTTCATCCCCGAATTGTACAATGCCCCATTGATGTCTTGAAACTGCTCAAAGGAACGCTTCTCAAAGTTAAATGCCTTGACCACCTTCTGCCCCGAAATGATTTCTTCAATATAGCCGTTCAACCTGCCCAGGTCCTTTGCCTGTTCCCTGAACATCTGCTGGGAACGGCGGGAAATGAAGCGCGACATAAAATAGGAAGCGGGGGAGGACAGCAGTACCACCAGTGCCATCAGGGGATTGATGTACAGCATGAAGCCGATGGCGCCCACGATGGTGACGATGCCTGTGAGCAGCGTGGATATGCCCTGCAGCAAGCCGTCGGAAATGGTATCCATGTCGTTGATGAAACGGCTGATGGTGTCGCCGTGGGGATTGGTATCATAGAATTTCAGCGGCAGGGTGTTCAGTTTCTCGAACAGTTGGAGGCGCATGTCGTTGACCGTTCCATAGGCGATGCGGTTGGTCATATAGGCAAGGAGCCATCCGAAAAGGCTGCCTCCCGCATAGATGAATGCCAGAGCCCCCAAAAGGCTCATAATCCTGGTGAAATCCACTCCATGGGCACCTGCCATGGAATCGATGGCGCTTCCTATCAGTATGGGTCCCGCCAGACTGGCGGCCACGCTTAAAATGGCGCACAGGGCAGATCCCAGCAGAAAACCCCTGTATTTATCTGTATATTTCAATATCCTCAAAAGCAGTTTTTTGTTCATAGCGCCTCCTCCCCGGAAAGCTGGGAAAGACATATTTCCCTGTAGGTCTCGCAGCTTTTCATCAGGCTGTCGTGGGTGCCGGTGTCCGCAATGCAGCCGTCGTCCAACACGATGATTTTGTCCGCATGCTTTATGGAACTGGCCCGCTGGGAAACAATCAGCACCGTCATGTTCCCGGGGCCTTGCTTAAGCGCCTGACGCAGTGCCGCATCGGTGGCAAAATCCAGTGCGCTGGAGGAGTCGTCGAGGATCAGTATCCGGGGCTGTGAAACCAGCGCACGGGCGATGGTCAGGCGTTGCCTCTGTCCGCCGGAAAAGTTCGATCCTCCCTGTGACACCCGGGAATTATATCCGTCCGGAAGCTTCACAATGAACTCATGGGCCTGTGCAAGCCTGGCTGCCTCTACCACTTCCTCCTCCGTTGCGTTCTGTTTGCCCCAGCGGATATTTTCCGCCACGGTGCCGGTAAAAAGCAGTGCTTTTTGAGGCACCACACCGATTTCCTCCCGCAATTGGCCCAGGGAATAATCCTTGACATTTACGCCGTGGACCAGTATTTCTCCTTTGCCCGCATCGTAAAATCTCGGGATGAGGTTGACAAAGGTGGATTTGCCGGAGCCGGTGCTGCCGATAACTCCAACGGTCTCGCCGGTGCCGATGGCTACCGAAACATCGGCAAGGGCCGTGTCGCCGGTGGAACTGTAACGGAAGGAAACATTCCGGAAAACGATGGCGGGAGCCGTTTCATCCTTTAAAAAAGGTACGGCATTTTCTGGGACGGAGGTTGTGGCGGACAGCACTTCATTGACACGCCTGGCAGATGCGGAGGCCCGGGTGAAGATGATGACGAGATTGGATACCACGATGAGAGCCAGCAGGATTTGCGTCATATAGTTGACAAAGGCGATGATTTCGCCCTGGGAAAGCCTTCCGGCGTTGATGTGGAAACCGCCGGCCCACAGAATGGCGATAATGGCGGCATTCATTACCAGGGACGTGAGAGGGTTCAACAAAGCGGATATTTTTCCCACAAAAAGGGCGGTATCCGTCAAATCATCATTGAAGGTGTCAAAGCGCCGTTTCTCGGCGGCACTTTTTGCAAAAGCCCTGATGACCCGCACACCGGAAAGGTTTTCCCGTATCATCAGCGCCAGCATATCCAGCTTCTGCTGATATTTGCGGTAGAGGGGCGAGGTCTTGTTTATAATAATATAGATGGCGACTGTAAAAACAGGTACGGCAGCCATCAAGACCAGGGACAGCTTGAAGTCCAGCAGCATTGCCATAATAACCGCACCGATGCATATGAAGGGTGCCCGTATGACGAGGCGTATCAGCATGGCGACGGCCAGCTGAAGCTGGTTTGCATCATTGGTGATCCTGTTGATCAGTGAAGGTGTGCCGAACCTGTCGATCTCTGCATAGGAAAGGGAAGATATATGGCTGAAAATGCTGTTGCGCAGGGTGGTACCGAAGCCCTGGGAGGTACGCGCGGCATAATACTGGCATATCATGGAGCTGCCGAAGCCCAGCAGGGCCATCAGCAGCATAAGTCCTCCCATTTTCAGCACATAGGCCCTGTCGTGCAGATTCACGCCGTTATTGATGATAAGAGCCATGATGGTGGGCAACAGCAATTCCAGGATGGCTTCCAGCAGTTTGAAAGCCGGGCCCAGGATGCATTCTTTTCTATATGGTTTCAAAAAAGCCGCGAGTTTGAGCAAATCTGTCGCCTTTCTTAAGATAGCAATTTTAAGTATGATTATAGCATATAAATTTCCGCGTGAAAAATGCATGGAGGTATGAAGGTCATAAAATTGCCGCTCTTTATGGAATCTGTGTTAATTTTTCTTAATACGAACTTAACAATTATTAACCTGAGCGTAATATGAAACTAAAAAACGTGATGGATAATGGTGACATAAACTTAATGGGAGGAATAAAAAAGTGAATAAGATATTTAAACTTTTCGTTGTTTCAATGATTGTGGCGGCTCTCGCATTAACTGCGGCATGTGGAGGCCAGGCTCCTGCGGAGCAGCCGAAGACCGATGCCAAGACGGAAGAGCCCGCAAAAACCGAAGAACCTAAAAAGGAAGAAGCAGCAAAACTTGGAGGCAAGATCATCATCGATGGTTCAAGCACGGTATACCCCATCACTGCTGCCGTAGCAGAAGAATTTAAAGGCGTGCAGCCGGCAGTCGAAGTTTCCGTTGCCCTTTCAGGCACAGGCGGCGGTATGAAGAAGTTCTCCGCCGGTGAAATCGATATTTGCGACGCTTCAAGGCCCATCAAGAAGGAAGAGGCTGAGGCAGCAAAAGCAAAGGGTATTGATTACATTGAATTCATGGTCGCTTACGACGGAGTATCCGTTGTTGTAAACAAGGACAGCAAGCTCGACACAGTCAAAATTGAAGAACTGAAAAAGATGTGGTCCAAAGACAGCACAGTGAAGAAATGGAACGAGGTAAACCCTGCATGGCCCGATGCGGAGCTCAAGCTTTACGGACCAGGTACCGATTCAGGCACCTTTGAGTTCTTTACCGAAAAGGTAAACGGCAAGGCCAAGGAATCCACGACCAACTACACACCCAGTGAAGACGACAATGTGCTCGTACAGGGCGTTGCAGGCGATAAAAATGCCCTGGGCTACTTTGGATTTGCCTACTATGAAGAAAACATGGACAAATTGAAGGTTCTGAAGCTTGACGCAGGCAAAGGCCCCGTGGAACCCACCTTTGAAACCATAAAGGATTTGAGCTATCCCCTTTCCAGACCCCTTTATATATATGTAAGTTCTAAAGCCATGGAGCAGCCCCAGGTGAAGGAATTTGTAAAATTCTACCTGACCAATGCCCCCAAGCTTGTAGAAGAAGCAAAGTCTGTTCCTCTTGACGATTACAGCAAGGAACTGGCAAAAATCAAATAAGCACCGCGTCCAGTAGATATGACGCTTTATGGTACTCTGCCGGGTAGGTGGAGTACCATAAATTTTTCTATGGGCCATCGTTTTTATTGAAGGGGTGAGGGGATGAAGAAGCTGTACAATCATTTGTCCAAGGCATTGAAGAACGCATTTTCCTTTAACACATCGCTAAAAGCCCAACTCATATCGGTACTTGTAGCAATATCTATCGTCCCAATGGCTTTGGTAGGAATCATTACATATAAGAGCACAAACGATAACATAACCCTGGAGAAGACAAACACTTTAAAAGCCTATTCCGAAGGAATCCTCGGCAGCATCGAAACACAGATGGAGAGTGCGGGGAACCTGATCAAGGGAATATCTTCCCAGTCGGACATCACGGTGGTGATGGAAAACTACAACAGGGGAGCGGACAGCCAGGTGGACCCGGGAAGAAAGAATGCCATTGAAATGTCCCTAAAAAATGTGGTGGAAAGCTCGGAAAAGCTTTACGAAACGGTTTACATTGCGGACATAAAGGGGCGGATCGTGCTGGAGGGCTCAAAACACCACAGTACCTATATCGACCAGCAGTTTTACGATATGAAGGATTTTGAGACTCTGAAAAGCAGCAATAAAATGCTCATTGGAAATCCAATAAAATCAAAGGCCACAGGGATCGTGCTGCTGCCGGTTTCCAGGCCTGTAAAAAGCCTGGCAGGCTTTATGGGGGTCATGACAATCATGTTCGACCTGGAGAAGCTGACGGCAGGCTATAATAACACCAAACCCGGCACTACCGGCGAGGTGGTGGTGATAAATAGTGAGAACAATACGATTTTCAATACCGACAATAAGCTCATCAACACAACCAATGACAAAAAGAAGCTGGAGGAACTGGTAAAAAGCACAGATGCCGAGAGAGGCTTCATAACATACGATTATAATGGCAAGACAAAAAACGCATACTATATAAAGTCCGGCCTGACAGGGTGGCTCATATGTGCACAGCTGGACATGAGGGAATTCATGGCCCCCGTGGACAGGCTCAGAAATTTTACGGTGTGGATGCTGGTTGCACTGGTCATCCTTTCGGTTTTGGTTTCGGTGGGCTACTCCGGCTACCTGTCCAGACCCATCATGAAATTGGTGGGTCTCATGAAACAGGTGGAAAAGGGAGATCTCAACATAAATATCAATTTCAAATCGGTGATTTCTGAAATCAACGAACTTAAAACGGGTTTTGCCGATATGACAGGAAACCTGAAAAAGATCATTAACGGAGTGAAGGATGCAGCCTTGCAGGTGACCGACACCACCGCCAGCATGGCTTCTGCCTCCCAGAGCTCCCTGTCCCATGCGGAGGACACCGTGTCGGCCGTTTCGGACATAACGGGCAGCATACAGCGGCAGGCGGAAAGCACCGATATCGTTGCACGAAATATTGAAACCCTTTCGGACAGCATCAACACGGCAAAGGGCCTTTCGGTGGAAATCGACGGGTGCTCCGGGAAGGTATACGCCTCGGCGGAAGAAGGCATGAAGCTGGTAGGGGTTTTAAAGGACAAATCCGTGGTGAACTTGAAAAATACCGAGCTTGTGGGCAATGTTATCATGCTCCTCAATGATGAGATCATCCAGATAAACAAAATCGCAAAAACCATCAGCACCATCGCAAGGCAAACCAAGCTCCTCTCTCTCAATGCGTCCATTGAGGCGGTGAGGGCGGGCGAAGTGGGAAGAGGCTTCGCCGTTGTAGCCGACGAGATCAAGAAGCTGTCGGACCAGACAAGGGAAGAGGCCGCCGGCATCAACAACATCATTCTGAGCATACAAAACAAGGCGACGGAGCTTGTCGCCTCCATGGACAATGTGAACCTGGCGGCAGAAGAGCAAAATTCCGCGGTCACTGAAACAAGAAAAGCTTTTGATGAAATTTTCTTTTTGGTAAAAGATATTAATAAGAAAATATCCAACATTGTTGTTCATCTCGATGATATGCAACAGGAAAAGGACAATATCGTAAACCTTGTGAAAGAAATAAGCGGGGCCTCGGAAGCCGTTGCCGCCCGTTCGGAAGGGATCGGCGGCTTTACGGACAGCCAGATCGAGATGACCAAGGAAGTGCATGGCTATGCGGACAGGCTCAATGAGCTGGCGGGAGCCCTGGGCAGGTCCGTGGAGGCCTTCCGGCTTTGAACGAATATCCACACAATTCCTGTTGACTGGCGCGGCGTGTTAATTTAAAATTTACAGATGCTTAAAGCTTCTTTAGCAATACTGTGGTAAAATGGGTATATTAGAACAAGGAGGACGTGTTTATGCTTGCTGAAACACACAAACTTATCGCCCGCTATATATATGAAGCATTGCAGAGGGAATTGAACATAGACTTGAATTACAACAGCTTCAGACATGGGAGCGTAGCGCCGGACATCTATCCTTTCATGCTGTTTATGGACCATACACCCCGCGGAACCATGAATCTGGTTGAAAGGTACATGGACCAGCTGAGCGGAAGTATTTGGCTTGAGAATGACAAAATGATAGATAAATTTTCTTTTAAACTGGGTGTCGTTATACACTTTGTCGCGGATTATTTCTGCGAGGCCCATAACGCAAAAAGGTACAAAAACCTGTTCCTGCATTTTGCATATGAGAGAAGACTCAGAGACCGGTTCAAACGGCATATGGAAAAGTTCATCCCGTTGTCGGTGATCCTTAATGCTGGGGGCTGGGAAATCGAGGGGAGCCTGAGGGACTACATAACCCGGAGGCACAATGAATACAACTCCATCAAGCACTCCCTGTACAAGGATATCAATTACTCCCTGACGGTTTCCATGCTTGTGGCCCTCAACATTGCACAGCGCTGCCTTGTAAATTCCGACAGGACATATCTGGAAAAAACTGCATAAAGAATTCACCTTACACCTTCCGGTATTCATATGATGGAGTATCGGGAGGTGTAGTTTTTATGTTGACCGGAGGAATCTACAGGACGCCACAGGTCTTTCCCTACGACCGGGAGAGAGCGGTTCAATATGCCCATGCCTGGGCCTATAAAAGAAATCCCGCTTATCTGGATTTCCACAACCTGGGCGGAGACTGCACGAATTTTGCTTCGCAATGCATTTATGCTGGAAGCAATACAATGAACTATACGCCGGTGCATGGCTGGTATTATGCCAGTTCCAGCAATCGTACCCCGTCATGGACCGGCGTGAATTTTCTCCATAAATTTCTCGTAAACAATAAAGGTGTGGGGCCCTTTGCAGAAAACGTGGATGTAGGGGATGTAAGAGTGGGAGACCTGGTGCAGCTTTCCTTCGATGGAGGAAATGATTTTGCCCATTCGCCGGTGGTGGTGGAAACAGGGACGGTTCCATCCATCGACAACATCCTTGTTGCCACCCATACGTACGACAGGGATTATTACGCATTGACAAACTATAATTGGGTGCATATCCGTTTTATCCACATCGTGGGGGTTAGGAGATAGGAAGGTTATTTTTTCTTTCCTTTCATGTCCAGGGACAGGGTCGCGTTGACTTCGCTTCCCACCAGCAGCACCAGGCTTGTAAGGTAAAGCCAGAGCAGCAGGATGATCACTCCTCCCAGGCTGCCGTAAGTCTTTGAGTAGTTTCCGAAATTGGAAACATAAAAGGAGAACAGCAGGGAGGAAGCCACCCAGAACAGTGTTGAAAACAAGGCCCCAGGAAGCACTTCCAGGAAGGCCAGTTTTCTGTTGGGAATGAAATAATACAGCAGGGAGAAAACGATAAAAATTGTCCCCATGGGGACAAGAAACCTCAGGAGATGCCCTGCCACCACGGTGGAAGTGGGGAGCTGGAGCAGCGAAGACAGCTTGTCGAGAATAAATTCGCCGAAAACCAGCATGATGATGGCAAGGATGATTGAAAAAACGATCATCAGGGTAAAGACGACGGAAAGTGCCCGCAGCACCCAGAATTTTCTCGTCTCCTCCACATCATAAGCTTTGTTCAACCCTCTGGTTATGGCCATGAAGCCGTTGGACGCAGCCCATAAGGCGGCGATCATGCTTATGGATAATATGTTGGGCCGGTTGCCGTTCAAAATCTCGCTCATGGTGCTGGAAACCACTTTGTAGGCTTCCTCCGGCAAGATTCCCGACAACTGCAGCAAAGCCCTTTCTCCCACCAGATCCGTATAAGTGGCCAGATTTGCCAGGAAAATCAGGAAAGGGAAAAAGGCTAGAATTAGGTAGTATGCAAATTCTGCTCCCAGGGAGGACACGTCGTCCCCTTTATACCTTTTATATAGCTTTTCAAAAAAAGTAAACAGTTTCATTGGTTCACGTCCCTATTTCCTTGACAGTTTTCCTTTTCCTGCGATTTTTAATACATAGACCACAAGCCGGAGCAGGGTCATATATCCGCTTACATTGCCTTTCACAACGGCAGCCGTCTCAGAAACCGCGGTGCCTATGGAATCCACCGCATTGCTCAGGGAATCCGTGCCCTTTTTTACCGAGTGGGTGACATCCTGGGCATCCTGGAAGATGCCGGGAACCGAGCCTTTGAGCTTGTCCGTCGTATCCTTCACATCGGAGCTTATCTGTTTTGCGTTTTCCAGCAGGCCGGGCACATCCTTCATGGCTGTATTTATTGCTTCCTTATTGGTGGTTATGATGGCGTTTACATTTCCTAAAATATTTTGCACTTTTATTAAAACAACAATCAAATAGATGCCAATGCCGGCTCCCAATAAATAAAGGACGGCTTTGAACAAATCCTGCAGTGATATCTGTAAGTCCACAGCACTTCACCTCCCGATCCTTTGCAGCATACACGCACCTGGACTTGAAAACCGCTAATTTATGTCTTCTTTGACATTTTCAGCGGTATGCTTGACTTCCTTGCTGACATTCTTATAGCCTTCCTTGAGGTCTTTGGCTGCCGCCTTGCCTTTTTCGGAAAGATCCTTCAAACCCCTGGCGGCTTCGTCGGCTTTGTTTTCCAGGTCTTCGCGGACAGCTTCCGAGGTGTTCAGGACCTTGTCTTTAACTGTGTTATAGGTATCCTTTAAGGCGCCGCCGGCCATATGTACCTGCTCGTTTACCGCATCCAGCGTCTTTTCGGCTTTATTCTTCAAATCCTCCCGGGTCTCTTTCCCGGATTTGGGGGCTGCGAGGATTCCCACTGCAGCTCCGAGGGCTGCCCCTACCGTAACTCCGGCCGCAAATTTTCCGGCTGCCCTGGCTTTTTCCTTCCTGTTTTTTTCTTTGTTAACTGCACTTAATATGTCCTTTAAGATCATCGTAATACCTCCTCGCTTTGTTTTGTCCAAATAATTGTTATAAATTTATATAGCCCCATTGGGAGGGGCTTAAACATCTTTTGTAAAAAAATAAGCCCCCGTGTACATTCATACACAGGGGCCGGAAATTCGATTGAATTTACTTGCCGGAGACATTCAGGGCTTTCTCGGCGGCTTTTTCTTCTGCTAGGGACAGGGCGCTGCTCAGGTCCAGAATTAATATGATGCGTTCTCCGATTTTTGCCACGCCGGTAATGTATTTCAAACTTACGCTTGAGATGGCCTGAGGAGCGTTTTCCATCTGCTCTTCCTCCACCCTCACGATTTCATTTACTTCGTCAACGATAAAACCAATCAACATGGAGTTGACGCTCACAATGATTATTTTTGTATTGTCATCAAAATCAATGGTAGGGAGGCCGAATTTTTTGCGCATGTTAAAGACGGTGTGCACTTTGCCCCTCAAATTAATCAAGCCTTCGATATAGTCAGGGGTATTGGGAACCTTGAATATTTCCATCGGTTTGATGATTTCTTTCACTTGAGTTATTTCAACACCAAAATTTTCACCATTTATATTGAAAATTACCAGTTGCTGACCAGCCATTTTTCTCCCTCCCAGAAATGTTATTGTCGAAAATCAATGAGAAATGTCTTAAACCTATTATAACAACTAATATTCCAAACAGCAATAAGATTTTTCCATTTGCAGCTAAAAGCTCCGGGGTATCGAGCCCCATTGCCTTTGGCCGGATTTGCTGCGCAAATGGCCCAAAAAAAAGCCCCTGCCGGCTGACCGGCAAGGGGATTAGGGGATAGTATATCTTACAAACGTATGTCACTCCGGGAAAATAATTGATGCAATATCGCTCCAGTGCTTTTTGAGAAGCCTCTGGTATTTATCGTAAAATAACTGCCGGTGCTGGGTTTCCCATTCGGAAAGGAAACCGAGGAACTTCTTTGCTTCCTCGTCTTCAACCATATCTACGGCATTCTTGTAGAATAAGGCAAAGTCATTCTCAATGAGATAGGCCATCCTTATGATGCTGAGGTCTGAAACTTCATTTTCCGCATCCCCGGGGATTTCCGAATTGTCGGACAAAATATGGGGATCCTTCGCGGCAAAATTGTCGTCAACCACCCAGGAGATGGATATGGGTGGATCAGAAAAACCCAGCTCGTCGAATTTTTTCTTCAGGTAATTGTAATGCTGCTTTTCGGTTTCCGCCAGTTCTCCAAAAAGCTGCTGCGTCGACGGAGACTGTACCTTGTCCATATAATAGCTGTAAAAATCCTGGGCATCCTTTTCCATTCTCATTGCGAAGCCTAAAATCTTTTTGATTTTTTCCATAACAACACCTCTGCATAAAAATATAATTTGTATATAATCACTTTTTATTTATTCCCATAAAAATCAGGATGAAACAAACTTATATGCACAATGTGCGGAACGCTGCGTCACGATCTGTAGCTCCCGTTTATTTTTACATAGTCATAGGAAAAGTCGCAGGTCCACATCCTGTCGGAGAAATTCCCCTCCTTCAGGTCGATAAGGATGCTGATTTCTTTTTCCTTGAGAATTTCCTTTGCCTTTTCCTCGTCGAACTTAAGTGCCACACCCTTTTGACAGACCATGAGGCCGCCGATGTAGATGTCCGTCAGGTCGGGATTGAATTGGGCGCCGGAGTAGCCTGCCGCCGTAAAAATCCTGCCCCAGTTTGCGTCCTCGCCAAAGATGGCGGTTTTTACGAGCGGAGATTTGGCAACGGCCGAGACAATGCTGTAGGCAGCTTCTTCCGTCAGGGCCCCCTGTACCGTTATCTCCACCAGCTTGGTGGCGCCTTCACCGTCGGAGGCAATCAGCTTTGCAAGGGTTTTGCACAGGGCCTGCAGGGCTTCGCTGAAGAGGGCAAAGTCTCCGTCTTCAAGCTTGATGCCTCTGTTGCCTGCGGCGCCGTTGGCCAGCATGACCACCATGTCGCACACGCTGGTATCTCCATCCACCGAGACCCGGTTGAAGGTATTCTTTATGTTGTTTTTCAGCGCCCTGTCAAGGAGCTCAGGGGATATGTCCGCATCGGTGGTAATGACCCCGATCATGGTGGCCATATTGGGGTGGATCATGCCGGAGCCCTTTGCCATCCCTCCCAGAGTGACCTTGACACCCTGGATATCCAGCTCTATGGCGGCTTCCTTGGGAATGAGATCCGTTGTCATAATGGCCTCTTCGGCACTGTGGCCTCCTGCGGCTGAAAGCTCCCCAACGGCATTCCCGATGCCGGAACTTACAGCTTCCATGTTAAAGGGCATCCCGATAACGCCTGTGGACCCCACCAGAATATTCTGGGGAGCGCATCCCATCAGCTTCGCAGCCAATGTGGACATCTCCCGGGCATCCTGCTCCCCCTGGGCGCCCACGCAGGCGTTTGCATTTCCGCTGTTTATAACCACGGCTTTTGCCCGCCCGCTTTTTATATTTTCCATGGTCAGCTTGAGGGAATGACCCTTGACCACATTTTTCGTGAAAACTCCGGCAGCCCTGGCAAGGCTTTCGGAACAGACCACAGCCAGGTCTTTTTTGCCGTTCTTTTTCAGCCCGCAGGCGGTTCCTGCCGCTGAAAAACCTTTTGGCGCCGTCACGCCTCCATCGATGAATTGCATAACATCACCCCGTTATTGTAAAAGATGATATAAATTATACAGAACCTGCGATGGATATTCAATTCCTTATTGAAAGAGGAGGCAGAAATATAGTATTGTAAAAACAGCAAGGTGAAATAAAGTACTGTCAATATGGTTAAATTACGGTACAAATGTTATACTACTTTGCTATCCTGGTAAAAGGCATTATTTATGGAGAAAAGGCTTCACTCTGTGAGGAATGCTTCGGGGTGGTAAAGGAATGGGAAACAGACTGGAATAACCCATAAGTATGGACCTCTTACTTTCATGCCAATGATTTGTTGTTCTCCACTGCACCGGGTGCTTTGAAGCCTTTTTGGAATAAACAATGCCATTTTAGCAGAGTATAATTATTTTGAAAGAAGGAATGCGCATGTTCATGAAGAGCCAACGGCCCAAACTGGAAATCCCCCTGACGACTTTTGAGATTATCCTGCAGGTACTGGCCTTGATGGGCCTGGCTGCAGGCTTGCTGACAGTATTCCTGTCCTGGAACGGCCTGCCGGATAAAATACCGACACACTTCGGACTGGCGGGAACGGCCGATGCCTGGGGAGGTAAAGGCTCGCTGTTTATTTTGCCGGGGATGGTGCTGGGAATGTATATTTTGCTTTCGATAGTTGAACGGTTTCCCCACACTTACAATTACCTGTGTGAAATTACGGAGCAAAATGCGGAAGTCCAATACCGCAATGCCCGCATGATGATTGTCTGCCTGAAAACGGGCATTGTCTGGCTGTTCGGCTATATCGAATGGGTGACGGTGCAGGTGGCCATGGGTAAGGCTGCGGGACTGGGCGCGAGCTTCCTGCCGGTTTTCCTGCTGCTTATGTTCGGAACGGTGGGATTTTTCATCTACCGGATGGTGAAGTACCGGTGAAAAAAGCGAAACCTTTTGGTGGTGTGAAGGAACTCCTTGACACCGCCTGGCGGATGCTATAATATCTTAATATTAAATCAATATTCAAACGAGGATCAAGAGGAGTAGGCGGTACTGTCCTGCCAGAGAGGGAAATCCAAAGGCTGAAAGGTTTCCTGGGGTGCGGGCTGCCGAAGGTCGCTTGGGAGTTCTGCAGCTGAAGGGGTGTATTTATCCGTGTAGGCTGCGGCGGAGAGGAACCGTTATTTTCCTGCAAGCTGCCCCTGCTGTATGGGGGAATTTTGGTGGTACCGCGGAATGCTATGCCTTTCGTCCAATTTTTTTGGACGGAAGGCATTTTTAGTTACCCTCTATTTGAACAAAGGAAGGAGAAATCATCGTGCTGTTTTTGAAGATTTTAGCTTTTGTTTTCCTGGGTGTGGGCTTTATCATGGTTTTTGCCTCCAGGACAGTGGTGACAAGGTTCGGGCTTGATAAAAACGCAAAGTGCGAGCATCAGGACCAAATGTCGGAGGATGAAATCAAGCAGTACAAGTACAACAGGGCCGTCGTCAATTTTAAAATGCTGGGGATGCTGGTAGCGCTTCCGGGATTGATCATGGTGCTGGTCCTATTCAAATAACCCCCTGCAGCCAATGAAGCAGGGAGACGAGACATGGAGGTATATCGTATGGATGAACAGAGCAACATCGCTAAAACTTATGATCCTAAGCAGGTTGAAGACAGGCTGTACAAAGAGTGGATGGACAAGGACTATTTTCACGCAGTGGCAGACCACAGCAAAAAGCCCTTTACAATCGTCATTCCTCCCCCAAATATCACGGGTCAGCTTCATATGGGCCATGCCATGGACAACATCCCCCAGGACGTGCTCATCCGCTGGAAAAGAATGCAGGGCTACAGCACGCTCTGGGTGCCGGGCACCGACCACGCCAGTATCGCCACCGAGGCAAAGATTGTAGAAGCCATGGCCAAAGAGGGACTTACCAAGGAGATGGTAGGCCGCGAAAAGTACCTAGAGAGGGCATGGGAGTGGAGGAGAATTTACGGGGGGCGGATTGTGGAACAGCTTAAAAAGCTGGGCTGCTCCTGCGACTGGAAACGTGAACGGTTTACCATGGATGAGGGCCTGTCCAACGCCGTGAAAGAGGTCTTTCTGAGGCTCTATAAAAAGGGCTTGATCTATAAGGGAGAAAGGATTACCAACTGGTGTCCCAAGTGCAGGACCTCCATATCGGATATTGAAGTGGAATATGAAGAGAAGGACGGGAACTTCTGGCATATCCGGTATCCCGTAAAAGACAGTGCCGAATACATGGTAATAGCCACCACAAGGCCTGAGACCATGCTGGGGGATACGGCCCTGGCGGTGCATCCCGAGGATGAGCGCTACAGCCATCTGGTGGGGAAGACAGTGGTCCTTCCGCTGGTGAACCGGGAGATTCCGGTCATTGCCGATGAATATGTGGACAAGGAATTCGGAACAGGTGTTGTAAAAATCACTCCCGCCCACGATCCCAATGACTTTGAGGTAGGCCTGCGGCACAATCTGCCCCAGATTACCGTAATGAACGACGACGGTACCATGAATGAGCAGGCAAAACAGTATGAGGGAATGGAGCGGTACGAAGCGAGGAAGCAGATTGTTTCCGACTTAAAGGAGCTTGACCTGCTGGTGA
This sequence comes from Bacillota bacterium, assembly GCA_023424965.1. Classification (GTDB taxonomy): domain Bacteria; phylum Bacillota; class Clostridia; order Acetivibrionales; family JAFADI01; genus JAFADI01. Next base: position 49,308 of record JAFADI010000049.1, on the reverse strand, counting down.
AGATAGAGCCACACAAGCACAACGTAGGCACCTGCCAGCGGTGTGCAACCGTTGTAGAACCCATTATTTCAAAACAATGGTACGTAAAAATGAAGCCCCTTGCGGAACCTGCCATTGATGTGGTCAGGGATGGGACCATCAAGTTTGTGCCCGACAGGTTCTCCAAGATCTATTTCAACTGGATGGAAAACATACAGGACTGGTGCATATCAAGGCAGCTCTGGTGGGGACACAGGATACCCGCCTATTACTGTCAGGAATGCGGGCACATGATGGTAGACAGGGAAATGCCGGATGTTTGCCCCGACTGCGGAAGCACCAGGTTTGAGCAGGACCCGGATACCCTGGATACCTGGTTCAGTTCGGCCCTCTGGCCCTTTTCCACGCTGGGATGGCCGGAGAAGACAGAGGAACTCCAATACTTCTACCCCACGAATGTGCTGGTAACGGGCTATGACATCATTTTCTTCTGGGTGGCCAGAATGATTTTTTCCGGGGTTGAGCATATGGGGAGGGAGCCTTTCCAATATGTGCTGATACACGGCCTGTGCAGGGATGCCCAGGGGAGGAAGATGAGCAAGTCCCTCGGGAACGGCATCGATCCCCTGGAGGTCATCGAGCAGTATGGTACCGACGCCCTGCGGTTTGCGCTCAGCATCGGGAATTCCCCCGGGAATGATTTGAGATTCTCTACGGAGAAAATCGAGTCCAGCAGGAATTTTGCCAATAAGATATGGAACGCTTCACGGTTTGTTCTGATGAATTTTGAAGAAGACATGGACTTCTCCAAAGTGGATCCCGGCAAATTCACCATTGCCGACCGGTGGATCCTGAGCCGGATCAATACCCTGGCGAAGGAAGTTACGGAGAACCTGGACAAATTCGAGCTGGGCATTGCCCTTCAGAAGCTTTATGAGTTTATCTGGGAGGAGTTCTGCGACTGGTACATCGAGCTTGTAAAACCGAGGCTCTATGACAGGGAAAGCCCCTCAAGGCCTGAGGCCCAGTATGTCTTGAACTATGTGCTGGGGAATGCCATGAAGCTGCTGCACCCCTTCATGCCCTTTATCACCGAGGAGATATACATGCATCTGGTCAATAACGATGAGAGCATTATGATTTCCAGGTGGCCGGAATACAGGGAGGACTATGACTTCCCGGTGGAAGAGAAGAAGATGAAGCTGGTGATGAATGCTATCAGGAGCATAAGGAACATCCGTGCGGAAATGAATGTGCCACCCTCAAGAAAGGCAAAAATTATTTTTGTTGCCGGGGGGAGCGAAGAACAGGGCACCCTGGAGGAGGGAAGGGCCTTCTTTGAGAGGCTGGCTTCGGCTTCAGAGGTGGCGGTCCAGTCCCATAAGTCGGGAATACCTTCCGACGCGGTGGCTGCTATCATTGAGGGTGCGGAAATATATATCCCCCTGGAGGACCTGATCGACATTGAAAAGGAAATTGAAAGGCTGGAGAAGGAGAAGGCCAACCTTGTAAAGGAACTGGAAAGGGTAGCGGGAAAGCTGGGCAACCAGGGCTTTGTAGCCAAAGCGCCGGAGAAAGTCATCGAAGAGGAAAAGGCCAAGCAGCGGAAGTATGGGGAGATGCTTGAAAAGGTGGAAGAAAGGTTAAAAGGCTTGAAGAGGTATTGACAGATAACCAAAGATTTGGTATATTGCCTATATAAGTATACCGTTTTATGGGTGGCAGTATAATCTGAAATACTCTGTGACGGTATCTGAAAAATGAATAAAATAGACGCTTAATCTATAGGGAATTGGTATTTGTGCCATTTCTCTGGAACGGGGGACCCAAATTATGGGGTGAATCCGAAAAAACAGGCAACTGCTTTTTTGGTAGGGTTAACTCTTTCGACCCGAATCCGTCAGCTAACTTCGTAAGCGTTGGAGGAGAAGGTGATTGATATGCTCGATTAACCGCGCAAATATGTTGCGCATCATCGGATATACCTGCTGCAGACACTTCTCTGCAGCTTTTTTTGTCTCTTTTTTTAATACTATTGAATCGGTACCGGATAAATGCAGCCACTATTTGCGCTAAAATCAGGAGGGAGGAATATCAGATGATTAGAGTCTGCTTAGTTGGATTGGGAAAGACCGGCAAAGAAATTGCAAAGGTTTTGCTGGAGCAGAAGGATATAAAGCTTGCGGCTGTCATATGCAGTGCGGACAGTGACAAAGTAGGCAGGGACCTTGGAGAGGTACTGGGGATCAGAGATACCGGAATTATTATAAATGGTGCGGATGAACTGGAAGAGGTTGTTTTCAGGAACAAGCCCGATGTAGTCGTAGATTTCTCAAGTCCTGCGGCTACCTTGAGGAATGCCATAGCATTTTCCAAAATGCGGGTGAACATCGTGGTAGGAACCACGGGCTTCTCAAAAATGGCGCTGAAGAAGCTTTTTGTACTTACAAGAAAATATCACAATGCCATCGTATATGCGCCCAACATAACCCTTGGCGTCAATGTGCTCATGCTGCTCACAAACCTGGCATCCAGCATATTGAGCAATTACGACTTCCAGGTCACGGAGGTCCACCACAAAAATAAAAAGGACGCGCCGTCAGGGACTGCCATAAAAATAGCGAATGAGATTGAAAAGGGCATTTCTTCTTCGGGACAGGCATTTGGAGGGGACATTCCCATCCATGCGGTACGGGCCGGCGGAGTGGTAGGGAAGCATGAGGTCATGATCATCGGAGAGGATGACAAAATCGAAATTTCCCATGAGTCCTTTTCTCGCAAGGCATTCGCCCTTGGAGCAATCAAGGCGGTCAAGTTCATTTTCGGCAAGACGGGATATTTTGAAATGAACGATGTGTTGAACCTGAAAAAAGTGCTTGGAGATTATATGGAAAAGGAAAATACCAAGCTCAATAAAAGATATATACTTTACAATGCAGATCCGGAAGAGGTCAGACAGCTGTCGGTATAAGCGTCATACGGATTTGAGTATAAATTTCAGGCGGGGGCCGGAATTCGGTATTGAGTACAGGGGGCTATATTCAACCGGTTCCGGCTCCTGCTTATTTTTCTTTATGCAGGAGGGAGTTCTAAAGTACTCCTTTTATGCATATGTTGCTGTAGGTTTATCCTATATGGGTTAACCATAAACTATACAGGTTCTATGGAAAAATTTTCTCAAATAATGTATTATATTGTTAGATTGAGTTTGCGCAATGACGATTCTTTTGAGGTGCAAGGATGGAATTTGACAGCAGTCTTCCTATCAAAGAAAGAATATTAAAGCGGAGAAGGCAGAAGAGAAAGAGACTTATCATCGTGGGGCTGTTTTTATTTGCCATTTTGATATCCTCGGCCGTTGCCATGAATAAGGACGCTGCCGCCGGTAAGGAAGCAGAGGCGCAGACAGTTTCAGCAGGGGTGGTTACGGATGAAAAAATACCCGGAGGAGAAAAGGAGGAAGCGGTGCTGGAGAGCGAGCCGGGCCAGCCAGACGGTGAGCCGGCGGCAGGCAATGCCGATTTCACACCTCCTGCCCCGGTCAGCAAGGACCTTGGGGGACTGAAGCAGGCAATCGAACAGTACATAAAAGGCTATACGGGAACGTATGGCGTGTATTATTCCAACCTGGCCACCGGCGAGGAATTCGGCATCAACCACACCGAGGTGTATACGGCCGCAAGCACCTTCAAAATACCCCTGAACCTTTACCTTTTCGAGAAGATAAAATCCGGAAGCGTAAGAAGGGAAGGGACTCTGACCTATCTGAAGCAGGACTATGAGGAGGGAGCCGGCCAAATACAGTATGAGAAGGCGGGAAAGAAATATACCGTTTGTGAATTATCCAGGCTTTCCATCGAGGTCAGCGACAATGTGGCGGCCAATATCCTGATACGTTTTCTTGGAAAGAGCAATATAAAGAGCTACATGCGGAAATGCGGGGGAATCGTGGTCAAGGAGGAGGAAAACGTTTCCTGTCCGAAGGACATGGCATTATATATGAAGCTTGTCAATGATTTCAGCAATAAAAGCGGAACCCTGGGACAGGAATTGATGGGCTATTTTCTCAACACAGAGCAAAACGACAGGATTACCGCACGGCTTCCCGGTTCCGTGAAGGTGGCCCATAAAACCGGGAACCAGTTGAACGTCATCCACGATGTAGGCATCGTATTTGCCCGGCAAACGTACGTCCTGGCGGTCATGTCCAAGGAGGCAAATGAAGGGGAAGCCAACGACGTCATTGCTTCCGTCTCAAAAATGGTATACGACTATGTGGAGAAGAACGGGAAAAAATAAGGATATCAACAGACTATTTCTTCCGGGTGAAAATTTTTCTCTTTATAAAACCGATGATATTTTTTAAAATCAGAATTATTTCAATGACGATCAGGACGACAATGACGAAAAATATCTCCTTGTGTTCCGTCAATGCTTCATACACACGATTAAAAGTGCTTTCCTCCGGTAGAATTTCATCATCGGGGTAGAGACTGATATCGATTTTTGTCCCATCCTTCAGAGAATAACTTGCGATTCCAAGCACTTGGTCTTGTTTGACAGGAATGGCGATGTCGGGTTTGACCTTCAATTCGATGTTCACAATATAGTTTTCACCCACCGGATAGGTATAATAGGTGTCTTCGCGGCTGATCAGGTTGATTGGCTTGTCATTCACGGAAATGGTTTTGAAAATCTGCGATTTTTGCACCAGGGTACCCTTCCGGAAGCCGCCGAAGCCATAGTCCAGCAAACTCTCGGAATCCTTGTACATGTTGTCTGCCGGTGAGTCCAGGATGATGGAGATGAGCTTTAAAGAATTTCTTGTTGCCGTGGTTACGGCAGTTTGCTTGTTTTCTACGTTGAAACCTGTTTTGCCGCCGTCAATTCCTTCATAGCTCCAGAACAGCTTGTTGCTGTTGACAAGGATTTTGGCGTTATTGTCATAGTTCCATGGCAGGCCGGTGCTGGAGAAATACCTCTGGAAGGTGGCGTTTGAAATCGCGTACCGTATCAGCAGGGCAAAATCATTGGCGGTGGTGTATTGCTTTTCATCATATAAACCGGTGGTGTTGCTGAAAACCGTATTAAACATTTTAAGCTCGGAGGCTTTTACATTCATCAGCTCCACAAATTTTTTCTGATCTCCCGCGACAAATTCCGCCAGGGCATAGGCCGCATCATTTGCAGAGGTCAATATCATGGCATGAAGCAACTCCCCGATGTCGTACTTTTCACCCACCTCAAGATTCAGGAAGGCGCCGGTCGCACTTGCCGCTTCCTTGCTGATGGTCACTTTGGAATCGGGTTTGGATTTTTCAATGGTTATAAGGGCAGTCATGATTTTACAGGCGGTTGAAACGTGAAGCTTATTGTCCCCGTCCTTTGCGTACAGGACCTGTCCTCTCTCGGCTTCCATCAGGACCGCAGAGCCTGCCTTCAAAGCGGGAGGACCGCTGGAAGAGGCTGCAAGGGAAGCTGCGGGATATAAGCACAGGTTGATTGCGACCATTAAAAATATCAAGGCTTTTCCAAAATGTTTCTTTGCCATTGCTTCCTCCTATGTACACTTTGCTTTCTATAATATAATTATAAAGTACATTTCACCAAAATGCATTACCATAAAATAAGTTAAACTTGAAAAATCTTCAAATAAGAGCTTTAGGAGGCATTCATGCAAAACCGGGGCATCAGTAATTGCATTTTTGGGTAAAAATCAGAGGACATAGCTTTGAAACCTCCGCTTTGGCTGGCGCGCCACGGTGGTTTAAAATGGTAATGAAATTTCGATCTTTAATACTTGCAAAAATAAATTTGGTATGTTATCATTATTGATAATTAAATGATAATACTTTTACTACCTTGTTGTAGTCGGACGAAAGAGCGCGGAAGCTTTCTTGATACAGTGCAATCCTGTAATTCAAGAAAGCTTTTTTGGTCTTTTTAAAGACTTCACTCAATAGTATAGGAGGTGCCGGCTTATGCAGAACAATACTGTACTCCAAAATTCCATATCCTATAACAAAGCTTTGAATACCTGGTTTGAAGAGCTTGCACTCCCTGTGGCTCCCGCATGCAATATGATGTGCAACTTCTGCTCCAAGGACAGCGATTGCATTTGCAATGGAAACAGCCCTGAGTACCTGAGCAAATCCATGACACCCAAGCAGGCGGTGGATTGGGCATTATCACAGACCAACAGGAACAAAAGGATAAAGGTTATAAAGATATGCGGACCCGGTGAACCGTTGTGCAACACCCAGACCTTTGAAGTGCTCAGACGCCTCAATATAGAGCTGCCGGAGCATATTTACGCCATAAGCACAAACGGGCTTCTGCTGGAGGAAAAAGTGGGCGAACTGGCAAGACTCAACGTCAAAATTGTATCCGTTGCCATGAATGCCGTTTATATTGATACAATGTTAAAGCTCTATTCGAGAATTATCAAGGGCAGCAGCGTAATTGTAAAATCCCAGGAGATGGCGGATGCCATCCTGGGAAGCCAGATACAGGGGATGAAGCTGTGCATTGGAATGGGTATCAATGTCAAGATTAATGCCATCTACTTTCCCGGTATAAATTATGAGGATATCATCGCTATTGCCAAAAAGTGCAGGGATATTGGGGTAAAATCCATCAGCATAATATCAAGCTATCCCAACGGTAAGTTTATAAGGACTGTAATGCCCAGCATCGGTGAACTGGCCGCCTTGCAGCAGGAGCTGTCCAAAATCGTGAGGGATGTGGAGATAAAAAGTTTTATACCTGCCAATGCCGGAACAGATTAAATTTGCAACATAGGGGGTATTTGCGTGGAGTATGGCAAATTTATTATTGCAGGAGAAGACAAAAAGACTCTGACTACCATTAAAAATGCCCTATCCTCCAATGGCCATACGTTTATCGGTTATACCAAGGATTCAAGAAATATATTGAAGCATGTGAGGAGTTGTTCCCCTGAGTTTGTTATCCTGGAGGTATGCAACAATTTCAAAGACTTGAGAGACATATTGGCCATAATGGATGAGGAGCTGCTGGCTTCCGTCATTCTTGTACTTGACAGCAGGGCGGATGAAGCCATAGAATTCGTAAGGACTTCAAGGATCATGACCTATATAACCAAACCCGTATTCGATGAAAATGTCATTCAGATCGTGGACCTCACCCTCATCAATTACAAAAGGGTCATGGACTATGAAGGGAAGGTCAGAAAGCTCAATGATACCCTGGAAAGCAGGAAAATCGTTGAAAGGGCCAAATGGCTGCTGATAGAAAAGGAAGGCATGACGGAGACGGAGGCCTATGAGGCCATCAAGAAAAAAAGCAGGGACAACCGGATGCCCATGAGGGAAATCGCCGAGGCCATCATCATCACAAGGGAATGACATTGATGCAGGTTTTGGTGGATCTGAAATGCAAAATGAATTATGTACTTGTATAAATTGCAAAAATCATATAATTTACCTAAAAATACTGGAAAAACTATTGACAATTTGCAAGAAGGGTGATAATATTTATTCATAGTTAATAAATGGAAGGAATTATAAAATTCCAGGTTGAATTTTATACCTTCGTGGCTGAGACGCCGGAATCTTTTAGCACGGTTATGTGCTGATAAGGTTTTGGCGTTTATTTTTGCAATGAATATCCCATAAAACTATTTACCTGACAGGATGCACAATAAATTGCCAAGGATGTCATTCAATGGTCAATTAAAAATAAGGGGTGGTCTTATGAAAAAGTTAGAAATTATCATCCGGCCGGAAAAACTGGAAGACCTTAAAGACTTCATGAACAAGTCCGGTATTCACGGCATGACGGTCAGCATGGTCTCGGGCTGCGGCTTGCAGAAGGGAAGAAAAGAGATTTACAGAGGTACGGAAGTAAACATTAATCTGTTGCCCAAAGCAAAAGTTGAAACGGTGGTAAAAGATTCGGTGGTGGATGAGCTGGTCGAAGGAATTATCAACACGGTCAAGACAGGACAGATCGGCGACGGCAAGATATTCGTCTACAGTGTCGAGGATGCCATAAGGATTAGAACCGGTGAAAAAGGTGAAAAGGCAGTTTAAGTCAAATGAGGGATAAATAATAGTATAGGAGTGATAATATGAACAAGAAGTTATTAACGGCGTTTTTCAGTTTACTTACGGTTATTTGCCTGCCACTTGCGGCATTTGCAGAAGAAGCGGCCCCGGCGGTGGATACGGGCGATACGGCCTTCATATTTGTATCTACCTGTCTCGTTTTCCTTATGACCCCCGCCCTTGCACTGTTTTATGGCGGTATGGTAAGGAAAAAGAATGTTTTGAACACGATGATGAACTCTTTCATAATCATAGCCCTGGTTTCCATCCAATGGGTCATCGTAGGCTACAGCCTGGCTTTTGGATCCGACCATGGGAGCGTCATAGGTTCCCTTGACTGGCTTGGCTTCAAAGGCGTGGGAGGAGATCCCAATCCCGACTATGCGGCGACAATACCCCACGCAGCCTTTGGAATGTTCCAGCTCACCTTCGCAGTGATCACCGCAGCACTGATCACAGGTGCATTTGCAGAAAGAATGCGCTTCCCCGCCTTTATCGCTTTTACTCTCCTGTGGACCACGCTTGTATATGATCCCCTGGCACACTGGGTATGGGGCGTGGGCGGCTGGATCAGGAACCTTGGCGCTCTGGACTTCGCAGGCGGTACCGTTGTCCATATCAGTTCCGGTGTGGCCGGCCTTGTTGCGGCTTTGGTCATCGGCAAAAGAAAGGGTTACAAGAGCACACCCATGGTACCCCACAACATTCCTTTCGTGGTCACCGGTGCAGCTCTGCTCTGGTTCGGATGGTTCGGCTTCAACCCCGGCAGTGCACTGTCGGCTGGAGGACTGGCATGGAGCGCTTTTGTGGCAACCAACACCGCAGCGGCGGCAGCAGCTCTTTCCTGGGTAATCGTTGAGTGGGTGCACCATGGAAAGCCCACACTGCTGGGAATTGCAACAGGAGCCGTTGTAGGCCTGGTGGCCATCACCCCGGCGGCAGGCTTTGTCGATCCCCTTTCATCCATTATCATCGGTCTGGTGGTAAGCCCCCTGTGCTACTTCGGCATCAGCGTGGTCAAAGCCAAACTGGGCTATGACGATTCACTGGATGCCTTCGGTTGTCACGGTATCGGCGGTATCTGGGGAGCTCTTGCGACGGGGCTCTTCGCATCAAAGGGAGTCAACCCGGCAGGAGCGGACGGCTTGTTCTTCGGGAATCCTGCACAGCTTGGAATCCAGGCTGTAAGTATCATCGCAACCATAGTACTCTCCGGCGTCGTGAGCTTCATCATCCTCAAGGTCATCAGCCTGTTTACCAAGCTCCGTGTGGATGAGAAGCAGGAGGAAGAAGGCCTTGATACCACACAGCACGGAGAAAACGCATATCCAGACTTCGCAGGAGAAGAAAACATCGCACTGTAATGTGAATTGACAGAAATTGAATATCCGGTATTCGGTTCCTTGAACGAAAAGAATGCCACAAAGGCCCGGGCGCCTAAATCACAAAGATTTAGGCGCCTTTCGCGTTTTTAAGAGAGTTTTTGCAGCGGAATATAGATGAATAATCTAATTCGATAAATGTGTGCACACAGCGCACAAAAATGATTCGGCCCACAGGGCCATAAAGAGATAAGGAGGAAATGATCATGAGACAGGTAGCAATTTATGGAAAGGGCGGCATAGGGAAGTCTACGACCACACAGAACCTGACGGCAGGTCTGGGAGAGATGGGAAAAAACATTATGATTGTAGGCTGTGATCCTAAAGCCGATTCGACAAGGCTTGTACTTGGAGGTCTGGCTCAAAAGAGCGTACTGGATACGCTCCGCGAGGAAGGGGAAGAGGTGGAACTGGAAAACATCATGAAAGAAGGTGTTTTCGGGATAAGATGTGTGGAATCCGGAGGTCCGGAGCCCGGTGTAGGCTGTGCGGGAAGAGGTATCATCACCTCCATCAACATGCTGGAGCAGCTGGGAGCTTATACCGACGATCTGGATTATGTATTCTATGACGTACTGGGCGATGTTGTCTGTGGAGGCTTTGCAATGCCCATAAGGGAGGGAAAGGCCCAGGAAATCTACATTGTGGCCAGTGGAGAAATGATGGCCCTCTATGCGGCCAACAACATCTGCAAAGGTGTTCAGAAGTACGCCAACACCGGAGGAACACGGCTGGGAGGCATTATCTGCAACAGCAGGAAGGTTGACGGAGAAAAGGAACTGCTGGAGGCTTTTGCCAAGGAACTGGGCAGCCAGCTGATATACTTCGTACCCAGGGACAACATGGTGCAGCGGGCAGAGATCAACCGAAAGACCGTTATCGACTACGATCCGACAGCAGATCAGGCATCGGCATACAGGGGCCTGGCAAATGCGGTGGACAGCAACGACATGTTTGTCGTTCCCAGGCCCATGCCCCAGGAGAGACTGGAATCCATACTGATGGAACACGGCATCCTGGATATATGAGATAAAAGCGGTTCTAAAAAGTCGGATGAAAAAAATGAAAGGTGGTACGGATAATGATAATGATTCGAGCGATCATCAGACCCGAAAAAGTCGGGATAGTGCTTTCGGAGCTTAGTGATGCGGGATTCCCCGCCGTTACCAAAATGGATGTCATGGGCCGCGGCAAGCAGCGCGGTGTGAAGGTGGGAGACGTATTTTACGACGAAATCCCCAAAGAAATGCTGATGATGGTGGTCAGGGACGAAGACAAGGACGATGTGATAAAGCTCATCATGAAGAATGCAAAAACAGGACAAAAGGGAGCTTTTGGAGACGGAAAGATATTTATCAGCCTCGTCGAGGAAGTGTACACAATCAGCTCAGGTATTGCCGGGCTTTAGTGGAGGTGGACGTATGAAGGAAGTAATGGCCGTTATCCGGATGGATATGATCAACAAGACCAAGGAAGCCCTGCTGACGGAAGGCTTTCCCTCCATCAACTGCAGAAAGGTACAGGGAAGAGGAAAGAAAAAGGTGGATTTTACCATCATTGAGCATATGATTACCTCCGGTATCGAGTTCAACTCTCCCAGAACCGCAGAAGTCATATCCGAGGGGCACAGGCTTATTCCCAAAAGACTTTTATCCATCATCGTGAAAGACGAGGAAGTAAAAAAAGTTGTGGACACGCTGATCAGTGTAAACAGCAAAGGAAAGCCGGGGGATGGAAAGATATTTGTCATGCCGGTTTATGACGCGGTGAGGGTAAGGACCGGTGAAAGCGGAGAAGAAGCGATTTGAGGGGTGATATTTATGAAACAGCAAGTGATGAAGCAAAAAGTGGATAAGGTGCTGGAAAGCTATCCCGCCGCGGTATTCAAAAACAGGAAGGACCATGTTGTAGTAAAAGACAACCAGCCGGAAATTCAGCAGGGGATCATTGCCAACACCAGGACCATTCCGGGCATCATAACCAACAGGGGCTGCTGCTATGCTGGATGCAAGGGTGTTGTGGTGGGACCTTTGAGGGATGCCCTGGTCATCACCCACGGGCCTATCGGCTGCGGCTATTACAGCTGGGGTACCAGAAGGCATAAGGGCAAAAGCACGGGGGATGAAAAGAACTTTTTGAACTATTCCTTTAATACCGACCTGCAGGAGGGAGACATTGTCTTCGGAGGCGAAAAGAAGCTCCGGAAGGCCATAACGGAAGCCGTGGAGATTTTCCACCCGGAGACCGTCATGATCTGCTCCACATGTCCCGTGGGTCTCATCGGAGACGACATCAATGCGGTTGCAGCCTGGGCGGAGAAGGAATACGGCATAAAGGTGCTGGCCTTCAGCTGTGAAGGCTATAAGGGCGTCAGCCAGTCCGGCGGGCACCACATCGCCAACAACGGATTGATCAGGCATGTCATCGGCACCGGAGATGCAGTGGTGGGGAAATATGCCATCAACATCCTGGGTGAATACAACATCGGCGGTGACGGCTGGGAGGTTGAACGGGTGCTGAAAAAAATAGGGTACGACATCGTTTCGGTGATGACGGGAAACGGCTCCGTAAGGCAGCTTTCTTCAGCCCATAAGGCCACCCTCAACGTAATACAGTGCCACCGTTCCATCAACTATATCGGCGAAATGATGAACACGAAATATGGGCAGGACTGGATCAAGGTCAACTTTATCGGCGTTAGGACCATGACGAAGAGCCTCAGGGATATTGCAGCCTATTTCGGTGATCCCGAGCTCATGGCCAGGACGGAACAGGTCATCGCCGAGGAGGTTTCGGACATAAGTGCGGCCATGGAGCATTACAGGGAAATCTGCAAGGGCAGGACGGCGGCTCTTTTTGTAGGGGGCTCCAGAGCCCACCACTACCAGGAGCTGCTGAAGGATATCGGCGTGGAGACGGTAATGGCAGGATATGAGTTCGGACACAGGGACGACTACGAAGGCAGGGAAGTGATTCCCAGCATCAAGGAGGACGGAGACAGTAAAAATATCGAAAGCATCGAAGTGGAAGCCGATCCCAAGCACTACCGGGTTTTCCTTTCCGAAGAGAGGATTGCCGAGCTCAAAGACAAGATATCGCTGAACTACTATGAAGGAATGATGCGGAAGATGTCCGACGGCAGCCTGGTAGTGGACGATCTGAACCATTATGAAACGGAAGAATTCTTGAAGGTATTAAAACCCGACATCCTGTGTTCCGGCATCAAGGACAAATATGTAGCCCACAAGCAGGGGATTTTTTCAAAGCAGCTGCATTCCTACGATTACAGCGGCCCCTATGCCGGCTTCAAAGGAGCGGTCAATTTTGCCAGGGACATTGCCATGGGTCTGACCACACCTTCGTGGAAGTTTGTGGTTCCGCCGTGGAGGAAGGAGCCCATGCTGGAAGGCAGTGTTATTGCGTGAAAACTGCCGTAATGGTGCTCCAGCAATAATTTTAAGGAGGTAATTCAAATGCTTGACTATACACCACAGGAATATTGCAAAAGAGAAGCTCTAAACGTCAATCCCGCCAAGACCTGCCAGCCGGTGGGAGCCATGTATGCGGCCCTGGGAATTCACAAATGTCTTCCCCACAGCCATGGCTCCCAGGGCTGCTGCTCCTTCCACCGGATGTTTCTCACCAGAAACTTCAGGGACCCGGTCATGGCTTCCACCAGCTCCTTCACAGAAGGAGCGGCGGTGTTCGGAGGGGGCACCAATCTGAAGACGGCCATTAAAAATGTCTTTTCAATATACGATCCGGACATTATTGCGGTGCACACCACCTGCCTGTCGGAGACCATCGGAGATGACATCCCCACGTATATCATGTCGGCCCAGGTGCCGGAAGGGAAAATCGTCATCCACGCCAACACGCCAAGCTATCAGGGTTCCCATGTGACGGGCTTTTCCAACATGGTGAAGGGAATGGTGAAGTACCTGTCCGTCAACAGCAAAAGCCCCAACGGAAAATTAAATGTAATCCCGGGCTTTGTAAATCCCGGCGACATGAGGGAAATCAAACGGCTGCTCAAAGCCATGGAAGTACCCTTCATCCTGTTCCCCGACACCAGCAACGTGCTGGATGCCCCCATGACGGGAAAATTCGAGATGTATCCCAGAGGCGGCACAAAGGTGCAGGACATCATCGACGCAGGAAACTCAAGGACCACGCTGGCCCTGGGAAGCTTCGCCTCGGCAGACGGCGCCTATGAACTGGAGAAGAAGTGCAAGGTGCCGTCAAAGGTATTGAAGGCTCCCATTGGAATCAAGGCCACCGATGACTTCCTGATGGCAGCGGCGAAGCTCACGGGAAAGGAAGTGCCTGAAGAGCTGGAGGAGGAAAGGGGACAACTGGTGGACATCATGGTGGACTGCCATTACCACTATCACGGGAAGAAGGTAGCCATCTTCGGAGATCCGGACCTGTGCATCGCCCTGACGGAATTTGCAATCAACCTGGGCATGATCCCCAAATATGTGCTTACGGGCACACCGGGGGATGCTTTCGAGCGTGAAATCCGAGCCATGTTTGAGGAGGCGGGAATCGACGGTAGGGTAAAGGCCCTGGGAGACCTGTTCACACTGCACCAGTGGATAAAGGATGAGCCCGTCGACCTGCTGATAGGAGGAACCCACGGGAAATATATCGCCAGGGCGGAAGACATTCCTTTCGTGAGAATCGGCTTCCCCATCCTGGACAGGAGTGTGCATTCCTATCTGCCCATCGTAGGTTACAAAGGCGCCATGCGGGTCATCGAAATGATAAGCAACGCATTGCTGGACAGACAGGACCGGGACTGCGCGGACGAAGACATGGAGCTCATCATGTAAGGACGGAGAGATAAAAACCATGATTAGTAGTGCTTGCTGTCAAAGTGCTATTAGTCCCGGCCCCGGGCCGGACCTTTCCGGTCCGACCCCTTAGGAGGTGGAAAGCATGCAAGGAAAATTGACGACAGATATTCTGGACGAACGCAGAAACTCCATATTCTGCAATTCAAGGAACGGCGAGGAAGGACTGAAATGCGAAAAGGACAGCCTGGCGGGCTCCGTAAGCCAGCGGGCTTGTGTGTACTGCGGTGCCAGGGTTGTTCTGAACCCCATTACCGATGCGGTCCACATCGTCCACGGTCCCATCGGCTGTGCCAGCTACACCTGGGATATCAGGGGCAGTCTGACCAGCGGGCCCGAGACCTATAGAAACAGCTTCTCAACAGACCTGAGGGAGCAGGATGTAATCTTCGGAGGGGAGAAGAAGCTGGCAGGCGCCATTGATGAAATCGTTGCCCGGTATTCTCCCGAGGTGGTATTTGTCTATGCAACCTGTATTGTGGGCGTTATCGGCGACGATATTGAGGCGGTGTGCAGGGAGGCGGGAAAAAAGCATTCCATAAAGGTGATACCCGTTCAATCCAGCGGTTTCGCCGGCAACAAATCCATGGGCTACATGGCCGCCTGCAATGCATTGCTGAGGCTTATGGACACTTCCCAAAGCGTTGAAAAGGATCTAATGGACCAGAAGGAGGCAAACGCACCCTGTATCAATTTCCTGGGAGATTTCAACCTGGCGGGGGAAATCTGGATCATTACCGATTACCTCAAAAAGATCGGTGTGAACATCCAGGCAAAGATTACAGGGGATTCAAGAGCGGAAGAGATCATGGGGGCGCCCAAAGCCGCCCTGAATGTAGTGCAGTGCGCCGGCTCCATGACCTACCTTGCGAAGGCCATGGAAGAAAAGTACGGCATCCCTTTTGTCAAAGTGAGCTTTTTCGGAGTGGAAGACACCAAAATATCCCTGCTGCGAATCGCAGAGGCCATAGGAAACAAAAAGACCATGGACAGGGCCAAGGAGCTCACCTTCATCGAGGAGCTCAAAACTCAGGCGGGCCTGGGTCCGTACAGGAAAAGGCTCAGGGATAAAAAAGCGGCTGTTTATGTAGGAGGGGGCTTCAAAGCCATTTCACTCATCAAGCAGTTCAGGGACCTGGGGATGCAGACGGTAATGGTGGGAACGCAAACAGGACGCGCCGACGAATACGAAATCATCCGGAGTATTGCGGATGAGGGGACGGTAATTCTGGATGACACCAACCCTGCGGAATTGGAGAAATTCATCAAAGAAAAGGGGGCGGATATCCTGGTGGGAGGAGTCAAGGAGAGACCCCTTGCCTATAAACTGGGAATTGCCTTTTGTGATCATAACCATGAAAGAAAGCATCCGCTTTGCGGCTTTGAAGGCGCAGTCAACTTTGCCAGGGAAGTGGATCTTACGATAAACAGCCCCGTATGGAAATATGTGAGGTAGGTGGTAGAAAATGAAAAACAGAAACTTTGTCAATTTGAATGTAAATCCATGCAAAATGTGTATGCCCATGGGGGCCATCACAGCCTTCAAGGGAATTAAAAACAGCATGACCATACTGCACGGCTCTCAGGGCTGCAGTACCTATATACGCAGGCATATGGCGGCACATTTCAACGAACCCGTGGACATTGCGTCCTCCTCCCTGAACGAAGAAGGAACGGTATACGGCGGTGAGAGCAACCTGAAAAAGGGCCTTAAAAATCTTATCAGGCTTTATAATCCGGAAATCATCGGCGTGGGTACCACCTGTCTCGCAGAGACCATCGGAGAGGATATAAAAAGGATAACGGCGGAGTTTGTTGAAGAAGAGAAGCTCAAGGACGTCATCATTGTACCTGTTTCAACCCCCGGCTATGGGGGCACCCAGTTTGAAGGCTATTACAGGGCGCTGCTCTGCATGGTGCGGCAGATAACCGGCTATTCCGAGCCCAACGGCAGGGTCAACATCATCGTCCCTGCCATGAGCCCGGGGGATATAAGGAATATAAAAGCAATGCTGGAGCTTTTTGAAATCGATTATATCCTGCTGCCCGACATTTCCGACAGCCTGGATGCGCCCTACTCACCGATATACAGCAGGACCCAGGACAGGGGCACCGGAACAGGAGATATCAAAGCCATGGGGGGCGCCAGGGCTACCATTGAACTGGGGCTGACGGTACCCAAGGAATTGTCCCCCGGACAGTACCTGCTGGAGAAGTACGGAGTCCCCCTCTACAAATGTCCCATTCCCATGGGGATAGAGAACACCGGCAGGTTGGTGGAGCTTCTGTCACAGCTCTCCGGCAGGCCCGTTCCGGCGATGCTGGAGATGGAAAGAGGCAGGTTGATTGACGGGATGATCGATTCCCATAAGCACAATGGGGAGGGCAGAGCCGTGATCTACGGTGAGCCTGAGCTTGTCCTTGCCCTGGGCAGGCTTTGCCTTGAAAATGGGATCAAGCCCGTACTCCTGTCCACGGGTTCGCAGAACCAGGCGGTAAAGGAAGAGCTGGGCGGGACGGAGAAGGACCCTTTGACCCACCTGGAGCTGCCTGTGGTCATCGACGATACAGATTTCGACACCATCCGCAAGTATGCAAAAGAACTTAAAGCCAACATTTTAATAGGAAACTCCGACGGCAAATTCATTACCGAAAAAGACGGCATACCCCTTGTGCGGATCGGTTTTCCCATCCATGACAGGGTGGGAGGCCAGAGGCTGGTTTACACCGGCTACCAGGGAACCTTGAAGCTTCTGGACGACATCACCAATACGCTGCTGGAAAATAAGTACCAGGTCTACCGGCAAAAGATGTTTGACACCTATTATGTAGACGATTCCGGGGAAAAAACGCAGCCGGAAAAAGTCGGGAAGCCGGCTTCCGGACAGGAGGAAAAAACAAAAGCCCATCCCTGCTTCAGCGGGGGTTCCTGCCGGAACGCGAGAATGCATATCCCTGTGGCCCCTGCCTGTAATATAAGCTGCAATTACTGCAACAGGAAATACGACTGTACCAATGAGAGCAGGCCCGGGGTGACCAGTGAGGTGCTGTCGCCGGAAGAGGCGGCAAGAAAATTCGCGGTGGTGAGGGAGAAGATGGAGAATTTGACTGTGGTGGGGATTGCAGGACCGGGGGATGCCCTGGCCAATTTTGAAAACACGAAAAAGTCAATCCAGCTCATAACACAAATTGATCCGGAAATCACCTTCTGCCTGTCCACCAACGGACTGATGCTCCCGCACCATGCGGATGAAATCATCAACCTGGGGATCTCCCATGTGACCATTACCATTAATGCCATTGACCCCTCCATCGGTGCAAAGATATACAAAGAAGTAAACTACAACGGGAAGAGATACACCGGAGAGCAGGCGGCCGCGGTACTTATAAGGAACCAGTTGGAGGGACTGGCTTACCTGGCTGCAAGGGGAGTTGTGTGCAAGGTCAACATCGTTCTCATCAAGGGTGTGAACGATATGCATGTGGAGGCTGTCGTGAAAAAGGTAAAGGCATACGGTGCCTATATAACCAACATCATGCCCCTGATTCCCGCCGAAGGAAGTGCATTCCAGCACATGCCTCTTACCAGCAACAAAGAACTCACCGAAATAAGGAAGAAATGTGAAGGAACCATGAAGCAGATGTATCACTGCAAGCAGTGCAGGGCGGATGCCATCGGTACACTGGACAATGACTGCTCTCCGGCCTTCAGCGGAAAGGCCTGCGGCGGCTGCAGGGAGGAACCCGCCGGAGAAGAGATTCCTGCAAAAGCCGGACGGGTTCTGAAGTTTGCCGTGGCATCCAAATCGGGGATGTATATCGACGAACATTTCGGACATGTGCAGGAGTTCCACATCTATGAGCAGGCTGACGGAAGCCTACGGCTGCTGGAAAAAAGAAATGTGGACAAATACTGCAGCGGAGAAGCGGAATGCGACAATGAAGAATCGAAGATCGACCGGATTATCAGGACCATCGAAGACTGCAATGCGGTACTGGTGCTGAGGATAGGCTACAGGCCCATGAAAGCGCTGGTGGATAAGGGAATAAAGGTGTTCCAGACCTGCGGCAATGTGGAAGAGGCCATTAAAAGCGCGGTAAGGAGCATTGACTCTGCCGAAGTGCTGTTGGAGACGGTAGTTTGAAATAAAATATAAATTTATTGGAGGCGGATTTATGAAAAAACCCAAGTACCATGTATTTGTCTGTACCAGTTCAAGGATCAATGGACAGCAGAAGGGGTATTGCTGTTCAAAGGATGCGGTGGGAATCGTTCAGGCTTTTATGGAGGAAATAGAAACCAGGGAGCTCAGCGATGAAGTCATGATCACCAACACGGGCTGCTTTGGGATATGCAGCTCCGGACCCGTTG
The DNA here is from genome assembly GCA_023424965.1 of Bacillota bacterium. GTDB lineage: Bacteria > Bacillota > Clostridia > Acetivibrionales > JAFADI01 > JAFADI01. The sequence continues at coordinate 30,632 of JAFADI010000049.1, read as the reverse complement.
TGATGGTGTATCCGGAAGGTGTGTGGTATAAGGAGGTGGCGGCGGAGGATGTGCCGGAAATTGTGGAGTCCCATTTTGAAAACGGTCTGAAGGTGGAGCGGCTTGAAATCAAGTAGGACGGCGTGTGAACACCGTTAATGTGAGGTGCGTGCGATGGCGATTAAACTGGATAAAAACAAACGGGTTGAAATCACCGACAGGACGATCCCCGGAATCAACTTGCAGAAAAGGCGCATCAGCCGGCTGGACATCATAAATTTTTGCTGGACACTGAAGGAGTTGGGGGTAGACCTTATTGAAATAACTCCCGAGGCCGCGAAAAAGATGGGCAGGCTGCCTTCCGGCATTGATTTTTTACTCAGGGTTGAGAGTAGTGAGGATTACAGGCACGTAGGCAGCGGCAAGATACGGAGGGTGATCATGGGTGAAGGGCTGTTCAAGGAGCTTGAAAGCCATGGGGAGCTTTGGGAGAGCGGATTGGAGCTGACGGTGGAATTCAGGCTGAGGAGCCTGGGCGAATTGTATGCGGCCGCAAAAAACAAAGCCCCCGCACCGGACGGGAGAATACAGAGGATACGGATAACCGGCCTGGAAAGGTGTCTGAGCACCCATTGGACCAAGCTGGCGGAAAGAATAAGGAAGAACTGGGGGACAGCCATGGAGGTTTGTCCCCTTGACGGCTGTTATAATGCCACGGCGGTGGCGCTGGAAGGCATGGCCGCCGGCATGGACTGCCTGGCCCTGTCTTTTATGGGCTTTGGGAGGTTTGAAAAGCATGCGCCCCTGGAAGAGGTCTTGACGGCGGCCAGAATTCTCATGAATGCGGATGCGGGAATAAACCTCAAGGTGCTGCCGCAGCTTACGGAACAGTTTGTGCGGATGACGGGAGTCCATATCCCCAAAGGAAAAGCGATCATCGGGGAAAACATTTTCAGCTATGAATCCGGCATCCATGCCGACGGCATCGAAAAGGACCCGAGCACTTACGAGCCCTTTGACCCCGGCCTGGTGGGACAGAAGAGAAGTCTTGCCATCGGCAAGCATTCAGGGAGAAAATCGGTGGCAAAAAAATTCACCGATCTGGGGGTGGATTTCAAAGAGGAGGAGCTGCCCGACATCTTAAAGAGTATAAGAGAGGAAAGCATAAAGCTGAAAAGGGACCTGAAGGACGAGGAGATATTGAAGCTTTTCGGCAGAGAAAATGCATCGGGGCTGTAAGGGGCCTGGAACGGCGGAGAGGAGGAAGAACCATGGGCGTGCGGATTGTGGACACCACCCTGAGAGATGGCGAGCAGCGGGCGGGTATAGCCCTGGGCAGCGGTGAAAAGCTGGAGATCGCAAAAATACTGGAAAAAATGGGCGTATACCAGATTGAGGCGGGCATTCCGGCCATGGAGGGTGAAGAGAAAAAAAGCATACAGAAAATCGTACAGCAGGGCCTGAAATGCAAAATATCCGCATGGAACCGGATGAGCATCAACGACCTGAAGCATTCCATGGACTGCGGCGTGGATATCATCCACGTGTCAGTGCCTGCCTCGGATATCCAGATAAGCGCCAAGCTGGGGAAAGACCGTCCGTGGGTGCTGGACAACATGCGCAGGTGCATAAGCTTTGCCAGGGATAAGGGCTTTGAGGTAACCGTGGGCTTGGAGGATGCGTCCCGGGCCGATTTCAGGTATATCATGCAGATCATGGCCTTCGCTTTTCTTGAAGGAGTCAAACGGGTAAGGTATGCGGATACGGTGGGAATACTGCAAAGACAGAGGATCAGGCGGGATATCAAAAGCATCCGAAGGGTTCTGGACATGGGGATTGAGTTTCACGCCCACAACGACCTGGGGATGGCGACGGCCAATTCCATCGCTGCCGCCAAAGCGGGAGCGGAATATATCGATTGCACCATCGGGGGTATGGGGGAAAGGGCCGGAAACTGCGATTTCCTTCAGTTTTTAGGCGCTTCCAGGGAATGTCTGGGGTTTTTCAAGGAATTGGATCTGGATTTTATAAAAGAAATGCAAAAAGAACTGTCGAAAATCATTCATTCCAGGCACATCCCTGCCCTTATGCGGCCCGTTTAAGGATAAACCGCGCCTTTGCAGAAAAAAGACATGTCAATTCAGGACCGACATGTCTTTTCTCTATTTTACAGGTTCCCATTCATTTATAAAAAAAGCTAAGTATGGCAAGGGCCACAAGGACACTTCCTACGGTGCCTTTATAAATATATTTGATACGCATAGGACATACCTTCCTTCTCTGCTCTGGAATCCAACCGTACGGGACTTTTATAAAAAAAGCCGCGGGAAAAAATCTTTCCCATGAGCAATATATGCTTTTTTTTCTGGCTGCGTTACATAAAATTCCCACAATAAATGAATTTATTTGGTGGGGAAAATATAGGTTTATAAGCATTGCAGATTGGTATAAATAACGCAGTGGAAATCTAGGAGGCAATCTATGAAGAGCAATGGGAAATCTTTATCTGAAATCAACGCCACGGTCCAGATACCAAAGCAGTATAATCTTTTTAAAAGGCTGATCGCCTTTGTGGGGCCTGCATACCTGGTAAGCATAGGCTATATGGACCCGGGAAACTGGGCCACGGACATTGCGGGAGGAAGCCAGTTCGGCTATGCCCTCATCTGGGTATTGCTCATGTCCAATCTGATGGCCGTTCTTTTACAGAGCCTCAGTGCAAGGCTGGGAATCGTCACGGGGATGGACCTGGCACAGGCCTGTGCTGCTCATTATAAAAAGGGTATAAACTACATTTTATGGATACTTACCGAACTGGCAATCATAGCGACGGACCTGGCGGAGGTCCTGGGCTCTGCCATCGGCCTCCAGCTTTTGTTTCACATCCCCCTGGCTTACGGGGTCATTATCACTGCGCTGGATACCTTTATCATATTGTTTATTCAGAAATTCGGCGTCAGAAAGCTGGAGGCCATTGTGGTGGGACTGATCTCCATCATCGGCCTGAGCTTTCTGGTGGAAATCCTGCTGTCGAAGCCTGATTACGGGCTTGTGGCAAAGGGCTTTATCCCGTCCCTGCCGGGAGAGGGAGCGCTGTTTATCGCCATCGGCATCCTGGGAGCCACGGTAATGCCCCACAACCTGTACCTCCACTCTTCTCTGGTGCAGTCCAGAAACATTGAACGAAACGATGCAGGAATAAGGCAGGCCATCAAATTCAACATATTGGACTCGGTGGTAGCGCTGAATCTGGCTTTTTTTGTGAATGCGGCCATTCTGGTAATGGCGGCGGCGGTATTCCACAGGACGGGAAACATGGGCGTGGATGAAATACAGAAGGCACACCAACTGCTGGAGCCCATTTTGGGAACTACCCTCGCCCCCGTGCTCTTTGCCGTGGCTTTAATCGCCTCCGGCCAGGCCTCCACCATCACGGGCACACTTACGGGACAGATCATTATGGAGGGCTTCATCAACATCCGCCTCCAGCCCTGGGTCCGGAGGCTTGTAACCAGGCTGCTGGCCATCATACCCGCCCTGGTGGTGATCGTGTATTTCGGCGAGGCCTCTACGGGATGGCTGCTGGTGCTGAGCCAGGTCATCCTGAGCATGCAGCTGTCCTTTGCCGTAGTGCCGCTGATTCATTTTGTGAGCGACAGGCTGCTTATGAAGAATTTTGCGGTGCCCTCCTGGGTCAAAGCCCTTTCGTGGCTCATTGCCACCGTCATCATGGCACTGAACATCAAGCTGGTCATCGATACTTTAGGGGACCTGGTGACGGGAGAGGGCTCCAACCTGCTTGTCAGTGCCGCTGTCCTCTGCATCAGCGTTTTTCTGGGCGCATTGCTGGCATATATCGTTTTTGAGCCTGTTTTTGTAAGGATATACGGAGGCAGAGGACTCAAAAAGAGGGAAGCGAATATCCATGGAGAGGGCATTATGCCCGTAGTCAAGGAAATTGCACCCTTTAAAAGGATTGCCGTGGCCCTGGACTTTACCGGCAGCGACGCGGAGATTCTGTCCTATGCCGTGGGAATCGCAAGGGATACCTCTTCCGTCCTGCTTATGCATGTGATTGAGAGCGCGGGTGCCAGCGTTTACGGAAGTGAAATCGAGGACGTAGAGACAAAGCAGGACAGGGAACGGTTGAGCAGGTACGCGGAAGAGCTGAGAAAAATCGGTGTCACGAATGTGAGCTTTGAGATAGGGTATGGAAATACCGTCAAAACCCTGGCTGAAATGATAAGGAAAAACGGGGCGGATATCGCAATCTTCGGCTCTCACGGCCACAAGGGGATTAAGGACCTGATTTTCGGAATAACTTCAAACAGAGTCAAGGACAGGGTGGCGGTACCTATCCTGATTGCAAAGTAGAAACAAGAAGTATAAAATTAAGTTGTACAGTTTCACAACGCATGGAATTACTATTGACATGGAGGACGGAAAGATTGAAAAAGGCCTTTGTGGTGGATGATACAAAATCCAGCAGGATATTATTGGCCAAATGCCTGGAGCAGCGGGGATATTCGGTGACAACGGCCGGAAGAGGCACCCAGGCGGTAGAACTGCTCAAAACGGAGAAATACGATGTGATGTTTCTTGATATAAAGATGCCCTTTATGAGCGGCACGGAGGTTTTCCGGTGGATGCTGCAAAACGGCATTATGACTCCTGTTGTAATAACTACGGCCTACGCCACGGTGAAAAATGCGGTGGAGTGTACGCAGATGGGAGCCGTGGCATATCTTCAGAAGCCCTTTACCATGGATAAATTCAAGGAATTGATCGGTAAAATCGAGCAGCAGATCTTTGGAGGAGAAGAGGGAAAAGAAGGCGTCTCTGGCGGAGGACCGGATTGCCTGCAGGCGGCCGAAAAGGAACTGGAGGGCGGCAGGCCGGAGGAGGCGCTGGCATATCTGAAGCAGGCGTTTTTGAAAGATCCTTCCAACCCGGAAATATATCATTTGCTGGGCAGAACATATTTTCTGACCGGTGATAGGGATAACGCGGAAAAATTTATGAGAGCCTATGAAGCGTTTAAATGAACTTTAGGGGAGAGTTGATTTACAATGGCTGATTTGACTGGAAATTTTGAAACTCAATTTGCGCCTGCCGTGCGGTTGGCGGACGAAATCATTTTATCTCAGGCGGAGCGGGCAAGAAAGCAGAATCTGATGCCCGACCTTTTTGACATTATTCCTTACATCGTACTTATTCTAAACAAAGAAAGGCAAATCATCTATTCAAACAATGTTATGCTTGAGATGCTGGGACTTGCCTCACAGTCGGATATCCTGGGCCTGCGGCCCGGAGAAGCGCTGGACTGCATACATTCGGCCAGGACGCCGGGAGGCTGCGGAACCACGGAAAACTGCAGCGTTTGCGGAGCCGTTCTTGCAATTCTGGAGTCCCAGAAGACAAAGAAGCCCGTATCAAAAGAATGCCTTCTTACCACGGAAAGAGACGATAGGGCAAAAAGCTTTGAGCTTTCCGTTTATGCCATACCGGCAGGAGACGGACATGACGAGTACACCCTGTTCATTGTGAGGGATATCAGTGAAGAGAAGAGAAAGCAAGTGTTTGAACAGATCTTCTTTCATGACCTGTTGAACACCTCGGGAGCCGTAAAAGGCTTTGTTGAAATCATGGGAGAGACGGCGGACCCGGCGGAGGTTCAGGAGCTGTCGGCATACGCTGCCGAGGCGATGGACATTCTGATCGATGAAATACACAGCCAGAGGGATCTGATCGCTGCCGAAAACGGAAAGCTTGAGCTGAACATGACGACCTTTTCGGCAAAAGAGCTGGTCACCAAACTGGCGGAATTCTGTCAAAAGAATGAGGCTGTGCGCTGCCCCATTGATGTTCGGTGTCATGAGGATGTTGCCGTTACCAGCGATGTTGTGCTGGTAAGGCGCATCGTCAGCAACATGCTGAAAAATGCCGTTGAAGCTTCCGAAGAGGAGACTGTGAGCCTGTGGGTGCGAAAGAAGGCAGGCTATGTCGAATTTGGCGTAAATAACCGGCAGCATATGCCCAGGGAGGCTCAACTACAGATTTTCAAGCGCTCCTATTCCAGCAAAGGCAGTGGACGCGGAATAGGAACTTACAGCATGAAGCTTCTGGGAGAGAAGTACCTGGGGGGCCATGTAGGCTTCACTTCCGAAAAAGATAAAGGTACAACCTTTGTGTTTGAATTGCCCCTTGGGAAAAGCTAAAAGGGGAAATGGATATATCTGTATACGCAAAGAATAATATCGTAAAATGAAGAAAAACTGCGAAAAATGTAGATAAAGTGATTCCAGATGCATGGAAAAGGTATGTAAATTTGGAAAAAGGGTTATTGTCCGGTTTTCAAATTCCATCCCGATAGGATATGATATTTTCAGGCTGGGTGGATTAAGAAAAGTATTTGCCGGGTACCAATATAAACAGTCATTTTACAGCAGTTAAACAGCATAAATTTTTCAGAAACATATCCTTGAAACTTTAAGCCGGAAATGCACCCTGCCAGCAATTAATTTATAATTGTTGGCTTTTTCTTTGCCTGGAGGCAGAAACAGCAGTTGGGGAGGCTGGGCGGCATGGCTTTGCTATTTGCCAGACAACCGATTTTTAACCGGAGGAACAAGCTTTACGGCTATGAACTTCTTTACAGGGAAGAGGGGCATGACGGCTACAGCTTCAATGACGGCGATGTAGCCACTTCCAACGTCATGGCGGCCGGTTTTTTGTCCATGGACGTAGGTGAGATATCGGGCAAGAAAAAGGCCTTTATCAACTTTACGGAGAAGATGCTGTTAAACCAGGTGGCCACGTTGTTTCCCAAGGAGCAGATCGTGGTGGAGGTGCTGGAGGATATCGAACCCAGCCCCCAGGTGGTGGCTGCGTGCAAAAGCCTTAAAGCGGAAGGGTATACCATCGCTCTTGATGATTTTGTATTCAGACCCGGGTATGAGGCTTTCATAGAAATTGCCGACGTGGTCAAAGTGGATTTCCGTTTAACCGCGACGGCGGATGAAAGAAGAAATGTGGTTGAGAAATTGAGGAACGGGAAAATAAAGTTTCTTGCGGAGAAGATTGAGACCCACGAGGAATTTGAGTTTGCCGCCAGGGCCGGATATGAACTTTTTCAAGGCTACTATTTTTCCAGACCCGTGGTTACCGCTTCAAAAGGAATACCTCCGGCCAAGATGAACCACATCAAGCTCATCAAGCTGCTTGAAAGCAATGATACGGGGTTCGAAGAAATATCACGGATTATTGAGAAGGATGTGGCTTTTTCTTATGAAATTCTAAGGATCGCCAATACCGCGTATTACTACCGGGGACACAAGACGGTTTCCATCCGGCAGGCGGCGGTCCGCCTGGGGCTGGAGGAGTTGAAAAAATGGGCCTTCATTACCGTCCTGCGAAAGCTGGGAGGAGAAGCTCCCGACGCCATTGTCAACCTTTCCGCCCAGAGAGGAAAAATTATGGAGCTCCTGTCCTGCAAAATGGGATTGGAGGGGCGCAAAACGGAGTTTTTTACGCTGGGCCTGTTGTCCATGGTGGATGTGCTGGCGGGTAGCCCCATGGAAACGCTGCTTCCGGAACTGCCGGTTTCGGAGGAGGCCAAGGGCATTCTCCTGGGAAGCTGCGATGACGGAAAAATGTGTTTTTGCTTCCGGTTGACGCTGGCCTATGAAAAGGGAGACTGGGATAAAATATTCAGTTATACCGACAGGTGCGGGGTGGGCGCGGAGGAGGTGGCCCAGGCTTACTTTGAAGCCGTTGTGTGGACAAATAGCTTTGATTTGGGGTGAGACAGGCATAAATCCTGCATCATTAATATTTACATAACATTAAAATGGTAGAATCAAAAAAACAGAGAAAGGGTGAAAGGCGCAAGCCCGAAAAACCTGTAGAAAGGGAGCAGTACTAATGTTTACAAAAAGTTTGAAAGCAAAGATTGCAGTAATTATGAGCGGCATCCTGATCGCCGCATGTGCGGGCCTGGGAGCGGTATCCTATTATACCGCGGCAGACGCTTTGAAGAAGAATACCCGGGAGATGCTTGCCAAGCTGGCGGATGAGGCCTCCATGACATTTGAGGCCCGCATTTCAAGCCAGCTCAATACGCTGGAGGACATTGCCTCGTCGGAAGTGCTGGCATCCTTAAAAAATGGGGATGCAGACATGACGGAAGTGGAAAAAATGCTGGACAGGGAGACAAAGAGAAAAGGGCATAAACGAATGGCCTTTGTGGACCGGACGGGGAAGGCCACCTACAATGACGGGAAACAGGCGGACCTGAAAGAACGGGAGTATTTTAAAAAGGCCATGGAAGGCCAGCCGGCCGTGTCGGACCCTGTCATAAGCCTGGCGGACAAAAGCGTTGTCATGGTATATGCCGTTCCTGTCAAGGCGGGCAAGGATATAACGGGGGTGTTGATCGCGACCCGCGACGGATATGAGCTGAGCGCGCTTTCCGAGGGCATGGCGGTGGGGAATACGGGAAATACCTTTATCGTCAACAGCATGGGGCAAACGATAGCCCATACCGATCGGCAGCTGCTCGACAAGCTTATGCAGCCGGAAGAAAACCAAACGGATGCCACCACCTCCGCAACCCTGAATGAAACAAATACGCAGGCCGGGGAAGGATTTTCCAACTATGAGGCCGTCAGAGAAAAGATGAAGCAGGGGGAAAAGGGCTTCGGCGAGTATTCATACAAAGGTGTGGACATGTATGTGGGCTTTGCCCCCATCGGGAGCCTGGGCTGGTCCATCGCCATCCAGGCCACCGAGAACGAGATTATGTCACGCCTCTCGGAATTGAAAAAATCGTTTTTTGTGGTGTCCCTGCTTTTCCTTGTTGCCGCCGTGGCGGTCGTATACTTTTTTTCCATGACGCTGACAAAACATATTACCAGGCTGAAGGAGTACGCCCTGCTGCTTGAAAAATATGACTTGAGCCGCGGTATCCCCCGGGAACTGGCGAAACAGAAGGATGAGCTGGGAGAATTGGCAAGGGCCTTTTCTGCCTTCGCGGAGAAAATACGTGAAATCGTCAGCGGCGTAAAAAGCAGCGCCTCCAAAACTGCCGAAAGCGCGGGGAGAATCGCAGAGGCTGCGGATGTGACGGGGAAATCGGCGGAACAGATCGCCGTGGCCAGCGGTGAAGTTGCCCTGGGCACATCGAGACAGGCGGAATTCGTGGAGACGGTCATGAATCTCATCAATAGAAACAAGGATGAAGTGGGAAAAGGCTTTGACGTCGTAAGCCGGGCCATGGACAATGCCCAGGCATCGACAAAGATAGCGGAGAGCGGCAAAACCTCCATTTTTACTTCCATCGAACAGCTGGCGGAGGTCAGCCGGGCGGTGGAAACTTCGGCCGTCTCCCTTCAAAATCTCGAGAAAAGATCGGTGGAAATAGGCAACATCGTGGGAGTGATTACCGGAATTGCCTCCCAGACCAACCTGCTGGCGTTGAATGCTTCCATTGAGGCCGCCCGGGCAGGGGAAGCCGGTAAAGGCTTTGCCGTTGTGGCGGAGGAAATAAGGAAACTGGCGGAAGATTCGGCAGAGGCCGCCAGAAGCATCCGGGGGCTGATAAGGGATATACAGGAGGAAACCTCAGCCACCGTGGGGACGATGGAAAACAGCCTGGGAAGCTTCAACCTCCAGGTTGAGCAAATCAAGCTGGGAGGGCAATCCCTTGAGACAATTTTTGACATGGTCACCCGGACGGAAAACGAAGTAATGCGGATTCACACCGCTTTCAAAACCATTCTGGGGCTGTCCGACGACATTGTGGAGGCCATTGTTGAAATATCCGGGATCATTGAGGAAACGGCAGCCCATTCCCAGGAGGTGGCGGCAACCACGGAGGAACAGACGGCTTCCGCACAGGACATGGCATCGAGGGCGGAAGAGCTTTTGTACCTGGCCACCCGGCTGAAGGAAGAAATTGACGTATTCAAAACCGAATAGACCCATGTGTCAATCTTATAAATTATGAATAAAAGCGGCTGATTTAAACTGCGGCAAGTGAGCCAGGGATGGCGAACACACGCGTTGATTCAAGGATAGAATCACCGCGTGAAGAGCCGTTTAAGTCAGCTGCTTCCTTCATAGATACAACCTTATTGGGACGGGTCGCCGAAGGAGGTTGTTTTTGTTTTGCGCCAATAATGTTGAAAAATTGAATATTTCTGATATTCTAATAGTGTACCAAATCATAAAGGTTCCGACAGGAGGGAAAACATTGTATAAAGTTTTTCTGGTGGAAGATGAAATCGTGGTGAGGGAAGGAATCCGGGCGAACATTCACTGGGAGGCCACCGATTTCGTATTCTGCGGCGAAGCCCCCGACGGAGAGATCGCTCTGCCGCTGATACAGGAGCTTAAGCCCGACATACTCATTACAGATATAAAAATGCCCTTTATGGATGGCTTGCAGTTATGCAAGATCGTAAAGAAAAGCATGCCCTGGATAAAAGTGCTTATTTTGAGCGGGCATGACGAATTCAACTATGCCAGGGAGGCAATCAGCATCGGAGTTACCGAATACCTGTTAAAGCCCATTTCCTCCGTAGAGCTTTTGAAGGCGCTGAACAAGGTGGCCCTCCAGATTGAAGGCGAAAAGAAGGAACGGGAGGATATCGAGGCCTTGAGGCATCAACTGCAGGACAATATGCAGCTCTACCGGGGCAAATTCCTGGGGGACCTCTGCCTGGGAGCCGCGTCCTCCCTCGAGGCGGTGGAAAAATCCGAAAGGTTTAACATAAACATCATTTCAAAGTATTATGTGGTTTTGATCATGGAGGCGGAATTAAAAGAAAAAATCAGTCCCAACAGCATGTATTCGGAATACCTCAAAGCCGAAAAGCTTTTAAACGGCATCGTGGAGAAAAACTCCGAGGTCATCTGCTTCAAAAAGGGAATGGATGAAACGGTTCTGATCATCAAGGGAGACCATCCCGACGAACTGGAAGAGAGTGCGTACAACATCGCCCAATCGATAAAATACGAGGTGGAAAGGAATACCCAATACCTGCTTACCATAGGGATCGGAAGTGTCAGAGAGAGAATACAGGGGATTTCCCAGTCCTTTGCCGATGCCGAAAGCGCAAGGAACTACAAGTACATTTTCGGGAAAAACAAAATCATCGGCATAAACGACATCGAGCGGGCGGGCACCGAAAGGAAAGAACTGCTGAAAATCGAAAAGAACAGCATCACCGACTATCTGAAATACGGTGAGCGGTCGGTACTGAACACCTTCCTGGAGAACTATGTGCAGGAATTGAGCCAGTCCGCACTGAAATCCACCATTTATACAAACTATGTCTTTGTGGATATCATTCTCACCACCGCCAGGTTTGTAAATGAGCTGGGAGGAAACCTGGAAGAGCTCTGCCCGGAAATATCCGAACTGGAAAAAGTCGTGGTGAAAATCGATACCGTGGGCAGGTTCAAGGAATACACCGGAAAGATCCTGAACAGCGCATTGGAATACAGGGACAGCAGGGTTGAGAACAAGTACAGCAGCATCATCAATAAAGCAAAGGACTTTATCAACAACAACTTTGCGGACCCCAACATTTCCCTGAATTCGGTGGCGGCCTATGTCAGCGTGAGCCCCAGCCACTTCAGTGCGGTTTTCAGCCAGGAAACCGGCGGAACCTTTATTGAGTATCTGACCCAGACAAGAATCAAAAAAGCCATGGAGTTTTTGAGGAGCACCAGCCTTAAGTCCTCGGAAATCGCATATAAGGCGGGCTATAACGACCCCCACTACTTCAGCTACCTGTTTAAAAAGGTGACGGGTCAAACACCCAAGGAATACAGAAGCGAAGGCCAGAAGGGCTGAAACCTCATATTTTTGAGTTTGTCATAAATAATTTAACGAATTTCCTATGATTTTAAATTGTTGAGCCCATGGAAAATATTTATAATATACTCCAGAAAGGTTCAAGCAGACTGTTCTTTTTAGGGGGTTTAGAGAATTGAAAAAGATAGCTTTCCTTGCGTTGTTTTTTCTCATGCTTACAATCATTTTTGTCTCCGCATCCTGTAAAAAAAATATAGAAAAAGAGCCCTCCAGCGTAGTGAAGAAAACCATCCTGGGATTTTCCCAGTTGGGGTCGGAAAGCAGCTGGCGGGAGGCCAACACGGAATCAATAAGAAATGCGGCAAAGGAAGCCAATTTTGAACTCATCTTTTCCAATGCCCAGCAAAAGCAGGAAAATCAGATCAAGGCCATACGGTCATTTATCGCCCAGCAGGTGGATGCAATTGCCTTTTCACCTCTGGTGGAGACGGGCTGGGATGCGGTGCTCACCGAAGCCAGGGAGGCGCGGATACCGGTAATTTTAGCCGATAGGGGAATCTCGGTGAAGGATAAGTCCCTGTATGTCACCCTCATCGGCTCAGACTTCCTTGCAGAGGGGAGAAAGGCCGGAAACTGGTTGGTTGAAAAGTTCGGGGACCGTACCGGCGATATAAGGATTGTTGAGCTTCAGGGGACTGCAGGCTCAGCGCCCACCATCGACAGGAAAAGAGGGTTTGAAGAGGCAATCAAAGCCAATCCCGGAATGAAGATCGTGCGGTCGGACTATGGGGATTTCATGCGGTCCAAAGGAAAGGAAGTCATGCTGGAGATTCTCAACGAAATGGGCCCGGACATTGAGGTGCTTTATTCCCATAACGACGACATGGCCCTTGGAGCTATTGAAGCCATCGAGGAACGCGGGCTGAGGCCGGGAAGGGACATTATTATTGTGTCCATCGACGGGGTTAAGGGAGCTTTCGAAGCTATGATCGAAGGCAGGCTGAACTGCACCGTGGAGTGCAATCCCCTGCTGGGTCCCCAATTGATGCAGGCGGTAAAGGACATTCTGGCAGGCAAATCCGTACCGAAAAGAATTGTTACCGAAGAGGGGGTATTCCCCCAGGAAACGGCACAAAAAGAGCTCCCCAACAGGAAGTATTGATTGGAGGCCCCTATGAAGCAGCAGCCGCTTTTTCAGTTTTCAGAAAGCAAAATAAGTAATATGCTTGTAAATAGATTTCTGGGAATCAAGCTTTCCATCCAGACAAAGATATTGATTTCCTTTTGCATCGTCATTTTGCTGATGGTGAGCCTGAATATCGTTCTCATGGTCAATTCCCTGAAGTACAATGACCAGTATAATGCCATCGTGTCCAATATCACCACCGCAAACAGCATTAACGGGGTGGTGAAAATAAGGATTGACACCGAAATGTGGGACATTGTGGCCGGCAAGACAAGGTTCGACGAGGGGAAGCAGTATGAGATCATCAATGAAGTAAACGATCGGATCCGGCAGATCATGGACAATGTTAATTCGGAAGACAGCAGGACAAAGCTGGATGTGATCGTGAGGACCATGGGCACCCTGAAGCGCTACGTGGACCTTATGGGTGAACAGATCCGGCAGGGGAAAAAGGTTGAGGAAAACGAAAAGGTGCTGGAAAACATCCGGGGAGTATCGGAGCTTATCGAAGACGATGTGCAGGAATTTGCGCTTTTTGAGCTGAAACAGAGCGAGAAGGTAAAGCTGCAGGTGGAGAAGAGTTTTAAAGACTGGGTTTTTATCAATGTTATCGTGCTGTTCTGTGTGCTGCTCTTTTCCATTATTGCGGCCTGGCTCATTTCCGAAAGCATTTCCAATCCCATAAAGGACCTTCAGAAAACCACCGCTTATATCGCCGAAGAGGAATTGTCGGTGAAGCTTGAAGACAAAATCGTCGATGAAATTGCCGGCCTGGGGCAGAACTTCAACATTATGAAAGTTAAAATCAAAGAGCTGGTGGACAACCGGATCAAGGAGCAGGAAAACCTCCGAAAGTCCGAGCTGAAAGCCATGCAGGCACAAATCAACCCCCACTTCCTCTATAACACCCTGGATACCATCGTATGGATGACGGAGGGGAACAAGAACGAGCAGGTCATAGAAATTGTGAGGGCCCTGTCCAATTTCTTCAGGATTACGCTCAGCAAGGGGAAGGAATGGATCACCATCAAGGAAGAAATCGAGCACATCAAAAGCTACCTCATCATACAAAAGATGCGGTACAGGGATATTCTGGACTTTAAGATCGAAGTGGAGGAAGATATCCTGGACAGCAAGATTCTCAAGCTCACGCTGCAGCCTCTGGTTGAAAATGCGCTTTACCACGGCATCAAGAACAGAAGGGAAGGCGGCACAATCAACATAAAAGGCTCAAAGCTGGAAGACAACAGGCTGGAATTCCAGGTTATCGACAACGGCATGGGCATGGCGGCAGAACGCCTTGTCCAGATAAGAGAAGAGCTTGACAACGATTCCATCGAGCCGGTGTTGAAGGACAGCGGCTTCGGACTGGCTAACGTGCACAGGAGGATCAAGCTCTACTACGGAAAACAGTACGGCATCACTATAGAAAGTGAATACCGGCTGGGTACCAATGTATCCCTGGTCATACCGGTAGAAAAATGAAGATGAGGAGAGCCACCGTAAAAGCGGCGGTTCTTTTTTTGCAATAAAAAATCCAACTTTTTCAAAAAAAATTATCAAATCCTCCCCAAACCTTCCGCCAAATTCACAAAGAAAGTCTACTCTTCACAAAAGTTAATGAATTGTTAATGGGGATTCCCGACCATATAATAAGACCATGCCAGGCAAACGGCTTCTGCCCGGGAGAAGCTGCCGGACCCCGCCTGGCACCGATGGACGGTTGTAAAAATGATAGCCGGTTCGATTGAATTATCGCCAAAGCTGGCTATGATAATTTAATATTAAATAAGGAGGAATCCCGATGAAAAAACTTTCAAAAGTTATTGCATTCCTGGTTGCCCTTACCCTGGTCCTGACCCTGGCTGCATGCGGAGGAAGCACAAAGACTGAAGCTCCGGCTGCCGATGCACCCAAAGCCGACGCTGGCAAGAAGATCGTTGTAGGGTTTGCTCAGATCGGTGCAGAAAGCGAATGGCGTACGGCGAATACCAAATCAATCAAGGAAGCCTGCGAGAAGGCAGGTTTTGAATTGAAGTTCTCCGATGCACAGCAGAAGCAGGAAAACCAGATCAAGGCATTAAGGTCCTTCATCGCCCAGAAAGTGGACTACATCGCCCTGGCCCCCGTTGTTGAAACCGGTTGGGACACAGTTCTTAAAGAAATTGCCGATTCAAAGATTCCTTTGATTCTTGTCGATAGATCAATCAAAACCACCGACGGTTCCGAGCCCTGGATCGCCAGAGTCGGGGAGAACTTCTACCAGGAAGGCGTAGACCTGGCCACATGGGTGAAAGACAATGAAGAAAAATTAGGCTTTAAAGACAAGGCAGAAGTAAATGTATACCAGTTGGAAGGAACCGTGGGTTCCGGCGCTGCCGTTGACCGCGGCAAGGCCTGGGCCGATACAATGAACGGAACAAAGTTCAAGATGATAAAATCCCAGACCGGTGATTTCACCCGTGCAAAAGGCCAGGAAGTAATGGAATCATGGCTGAAGGGTAAGGAAAAGATCGATCTGCTCTATGCCCACAACGACGACATGGCTCTCGGTGCCATCCAGGCCATCAAGGCTGCAGGCTTGAAGCCCGGCACAGACATCAAGATTGTTTCCGTTGACGGTGTCAAAGGAGCTTTTGAGGCGATGATCGCCGGCGAAATCAACTGCGTGGCAGAATGCTCGCCTCTTACCGGTCCCGTACTGGTTGAGACCATCAACAAGCTCGCCAAAGGTGAAACCGTTGAAAAGCTCGTTTATGCAAAGGAAGGCGTATTCCCCGCGGAGGTTGCAAAAGAGACTCTGCCCAGCCGTCAGTATTAAGATTAACTTTCATAGCGGTAAACCAAAATCGGAATGCCACTCCAGGCTGGAGCCCCGAAAAGGGGCTCCCGGAGTGGATTTTCTATAGTGAGGGGCTTGCACCCTCGCATAATGAATGGAGGGAGAAGTCGGAAATGGCTGAAATAAATCCAATTTTGAAGATGTTTGGAATATGCAAGACTTTCCCGGGTGTAAAGGCACTCCAGAATGTTGATTTCCAGCTCCGTGCAGGGGAAATTCACGCCCTGATGGGTGAGAACGGCGCCGGAAAATCCACCTTGATCAAAGTTTTGACAGGAGTCGAAAAGCTGAATGAAGGAGAAATTTTTTTGGACGGGGAAAACATCCGCCCCAGGTCTCCTCTTGATGCAAAGTCGCTGGGCATAAGCACCGTGTACCAGGAGATAAACCTGTGCCCCAATCTTTCCGTGGCGGAAAATATGTTTATCGGGCGGGAGCCCATCGCCTTCGGGAAAATTGACTGGAAGGAAATAAACAAAAGAGCTGCGGAAGCTCTTGAAAAGCTCAACATAAAGATCGATGTGACACAGACCCTGGACAGCTACTCGGTGGCCATACAGCAGATGGTTGCAATTGCGAGGGCGCTGGACAGTTCATCAAAAATCCTCATACTGGATGAACCCACGTCCAGTCTGGATAGGCAGGAAGTCGAAAAACTTTTTGAAGTGATGAGAAAACTTAAAAACGAAGGTTTGGGAATCGTATTCATAACGCACTTTCTCGACCAGGTATATGAGGTTACGGACCGGATTACCGTACTGAGAAACGGCGAATTGGTAGGGGAATATGAAACTGCGGAACTGCCCAGGGTACAGCTTGTGGCAAAGATGATCGGCAAGGAATTCGATGAGCTTGCAAGCTTGAACAAGGGGCTGGGCGCAGTTGATTACATAGATGAGGTGACAGCTTTATTGAGTGCCAGGGGGGTTGGACATTCGGGAACCATCAGGCCCTTCGACCTGGACGTCAATAAAGGCGAGGTGCTGGGGCTGGTGGGCCTCCTGGGGTCGGGGCGCACCGAAACCGCCAGGGTGCTTTTCGGCGCGGACAAGGCAGACCGGGGAGAAATCTATATCAATAACAAGAAGGTCACCATGGCATCGCCGATGGATGCCATCAAGCACGGTATCGCCTTCTGTCCCGAAAACAGGAAGACCGAAGGGATCATCGGAGACCTCTCCGTCAGGGAAAACATCATCCTCGCCCTCCAGGCAAAGAAGGGAATAAGCAGATACCTGACAGGAAAAGAGCAGGAACAGCTGGCGGATAAATTCATCAAGCTCCTCAGCATAAAGACGGCGGGACCGGAACAGTTGATCAAAAACCTCAGCGGCGGGAACCAGCAAAAGGTCATTCTTGCACGGTGGCTTGCCACCGAACCGGACCTCCTCATCCTGGACGAACCCACAAGGGGCATCGATGTGGGCACCAAGGCGGAGATACAGAAGCTGGTGGTGGACCTGGCGGGAAAGGGAATCGCCGTTGTGTTCATATCTTCCGAGCTTGACGAAGAGCTCAGGACCTGCAACCGGATGGCGGTATTCAGAGACAGGGAAAAGATTGCCGAACTGACAGGAGATGACCTGAACGAACATTTTGTAATGCAGACGATAGCAGGGGGGCAGAAAGATGCGGTATAAATTGAAAAGCCTTACACAATCAAGGTTGTTCTGGCCCTTTGCGGCTTTAATCCTGATGGTGATATTCAACATTATCTTTGTACCCAACTTTTTGAAAATAGAGATGAAGGATGGGGTATTTTTCGGAAGGATCATTGATATATTCAACCGTGCGGCGCCCATCATGCTGATGGCCATCGGAATGACCCTGGTCATCGCGCTGGGAGGGATCGACATCTCCGTGGGCTCCGTAGCTTCCATTTCGGGGGCGGTCATATGCGCCCTCATCGGAGGAAACTTTGAGGGAATACCTGTCAACCCCTTCGCAGTAGCTATTTTTGTGGCTCTGCTGGTTGCCGCCGCCGCAGGTGTATGGAACGGATTCCTGGTGGCAAAGCTGGGGGTCCAGCCGGTTGTGGCAACACTCATATTGTATGTCGCCGGAAGAGGAATTGCACAGCTGGTCACCGAAGGCCAGATACTGACGGTTTACTACAAACCCTTTGCCTATCTGGGAGGCTTTGTGCCCGGTATCCCCATTCCTTTTTCCATCATTATCGTAGCGGTGGTATTGATTGTGGTCATGCTGACAATAAAAAAGACTGCCCTGGGGCTCTTTATCGAATCGGCGGGTGTCAACGCAACGGCCAGCAAGTTTACCGGCATCAACGTCACCCGGATCAAATTTCTCGTATATGCCTTCTGCGGCTTCTGCGCCGGTATTGCAGGGCTGATCATCGCCTCCCTGATACGGGCGGCGGATGCCAACAACGCCGGGCTGGCCATGGAAATGGACGCCATCCTGGCGGTGGCCCTGGGGGGAACCTCCTTGAACGGCGGTAAATTCTCCATGGGTGCTAGCATGATCGGTGCCCTCATCGTGCAGAGCATTACCACCACCATGTACGCCATCGGAGTCAGCTCCCAGGTGCTTCCCCTCATCAAGTCGCTGGTGGTAATTGTACTGTGCCTGGCGCTTTCAGAGGATTTCCGGCGCGTGGCCTTTGGATCATTCGGTAGGAGAGGAGGGGCCCATAATGAAAAAATTACAGCTAAACTCTAAGTTCGTGCCCATGCTGATAACCATATTCTTATTTGTGCTGCTGTTTGCCGCAGGCTCGGCCAAATATCCGGCATTTTTCTCCCTGCAGGTATTCTTCAACCTTTTTATCGATAACGCCTATCTGATCATCCTGGCCACAGGAATGACCTTTGTCCTGATCATCGGAGGCATCGACCTGTCGGTGGGCTCGGTACTGTGCCTTGTATGCATGGCTGCCGCCGACCTGATTGAGAACAGGGGGATGGACCCGTTTGTGGTGATATTTATGATGATCGTGCTGGGAGCCGTATACGGGCTGGTGCAGGGTACCCTTATACAGTGCTTCAAAATGCAGCCCTTCATCGTAACCTTGGCGGGACTGTTCTTCGGAAGAGGAGCGGCTGCCTGGATCAGCATCGAAACCATCAATATTACCAACAAGACCTACAATGACATTGCCCACTACCGGTTGAAAATCATCGGAGAGAATTTCATCTCCGTGGGTGTTGTCATTGCGCTGGTGACCCTGGGGGCCGCCATCTATATTGCCCATTACACCAAGTTCGGCCGGACGGCATATGCCATCGGAGGCAGTGAGCAGTCAGCCCTTCTGATGGGGCTTCCCGTTGCCAGGACCAAGATACTGATCTACACCCTGAGCGGTATTTGTTCTTCCCTGGGAGGCATTGCCTTCAGCCTGTATGTACTTTCGGGATACTCGCTGCACGGCCAGGGGATGGAGCTGGAAGCAATCGCCTCGGCGGTTATCGGCGGGACCCTTCTTACCGGCGGTGTAGGGTACGTAGTAGGCTCCCTGTTTGGAGCGCTGACCCAGGGAATCATCCAGAACCTGATCATGTTCGACGGAACGTTGAATTCCTGGTGGACCCGAATCGTTATTGCCGCTTTGCTGTGCCTGTTCATCATCATCCAGCGGATTCTTGTGGCAAGAAGGGATGTGCAGAAGGCCCGGGGCAGGTCCATGGATAAAGCTCAGGCAGCGGCAAAATAAAGTCCCGTTAAAGGAAAGCCGTGCGTTTAAGCCAGAAATCATGCATGAGGAACTGCATTTCCTTGAATAATTCATAGAGCTTCAAATACTTTTTATGTTCCGGTTCATAGGGGGTAAACAGCCTGCAGTTTTCCCCGCGGGCCCGGGAAGACTCACGTGGGATTCCCAGGCCCGATTTCAATGCCGACACAATGCCGCGGATGCCCAGTTCTCCGAAGGAAGGGCGAAGGACATTTTTACCAAGGCAATCGGCAATCATCTGGCACAGCAGTATACTCGCAGAGCCCCCTCCCGAGACATAAACGGAATCGTAGATCTGCGGAAGGGACCGGTAGCAGTCATACAGGGACAGGACGAGGCCTTCGTATGCGGACCGTGCCATGTCATATTTGCTGTGGGTTGCAGAAAGTCCGAAAAAACCGCCGCAGGCAAATGGATTGCGGAAGGGTGCCCGTTCCCCGTACAAATAGGGGTGATAGACGATGCCCCTGCTGCCGACGGGCACCTTTTCCAACTCGGCCTCCAGTTCCTTGAAGGAAAGCTCGGGAAACAGCATGCTTTTTACCCAGTCGATGGTTGAGGCGCCGCTCAGGGTGGCGATGAGACTCAGGTATTTTTCGTTTGCAATGTGACAGACGATAAGGCCTTTTTTGAAGTCCACCTGGTGAACTTCCAACACCATTTCATTGCATAGGGTGGTGCCGGCAATGGTACAGGCCTGGCCAACTTCTTCCACCCCTGCGCCCAGAGCCACCGCAGCGGTGTCGATTGAGCCGGCGATGACGGGGATGCCTTCGTTTATACCGCTTTCATCGCAGGCCTTCTTTGTAATCCTTCCGATAACGGTTGTGGAGGCTGTGGGCTCAGGGAACAGGCTGCGGCATTCGCTTATGCCCATGGCATCCAAAATCTCGGGTACATATTTCTTGCGCCTCACGTCCAGCAGTGCCGTCGACGCGTCGGAAAGGTCTGTCGCAAGATGTCCGGTGAGCCTGAAGTTCACCCAATCCTTGCAGTGAAGCACCGAAGAAATGCGCTTGAAGCTGTGGGGCTCATTTTCCTTCAGCCACCGCAGCAGTATATGGGAGGAGCCCGCATAAACAACGTTGGCGCAGTGGCCGGCGCACAATTCGTCAATGAGCTCCCGGTCCTTTAGTTTTAAGTTTTTTGTCCTGGTGTCGTTCCAGAGAATGGAGTTCCTCACCGGATCCCCGTACCTGTCCAGCGGCCACAAGCCGTCTCCCTGCCCCGTTACGCCCACTCCGGCGACTTCATTCCAGATAAGGGGATTCCTTTCTTTCAACTGTTTTGTCAGTGTGCAGAAAGTACGCCACAATTCCTCCATATTTATTTCGCATGCGCCTTCAAAGGGGAACCGTACTTTTACAGGCGCGGCCGCCAGGTCCACGGTATTTTCGTGCATGTCCGCCAGTGCCGCTTTCATGCGGGTGGTACCGATATCAACACCTAAAAAAAACATACCAACCTCCATACTCCCGGGGTTACTCTCCGCCGGGCGTTATCTCCTCCAACTGCCGGAAGTCATCCTTTATGTGGTCGTAAAGGCTTCTGTATACCCTGTATAGCTTTTGATAGTGTTTGTGCAGCGTGAGATCCGGTTGAAATACTTCTTTGAATTTTACGTTTTTTTCCAGAACCTCCCGCACATCTCCGTAGATATTTGTTCCACATCCCGCGAGCAGGATATTGCCGAAGGTCCCGTTTGAAGAGTTGGCAAGGGTGACAACGGGCTTGTTTATGACGGAGGCCTTTATCTGCAGCCACAGCCGGCTTTCGCTTCCGCCACCCACGGCCCGCAGCTTTTCTACGGCAAGCCCGGATTTCTCCGCTTCTTCCATGTTGTGGTACAGGGCGAAGGAAGAACCTTCAAGGATGGCCCGTATCATCTGGCTTCTGGTGGTGCTGTGGGTAAGCCCGAAAAAAACTCCTCTGGCGCGGCTGTCCCATATGGGAGCGCGTTCTCCCGCCATATAGGGCAAAAACACAAGGCCGCCGGACCCGGGAGCCGCTCCGGCGGCCTGCAGGTCCATATACTTATAGGGATCCATGTTCAATTCCGCCGCCCTGCGTTTTTCGTCGGAACCCAGCTGGTCCCTGTACCACTTGAGGGAAGCTCCGGTGGAGCTTATGGGACCGATCAGAAGGGAATGGCCTTTGATGGGATGGAACATGGAGACCAGGTTGATGCTGCTGTGCCATTGGTCACAGCCCAGCATCAGCACGGTGGAAGTCCCCGTCATTTCCACGGCTTCACCTGTGCCTGCCACCCCCGCTTCGAGAGCCGAAGAAGAAGCATCCACGTTTCCCGCCACCACCGGGATTCCTTCAGGAAGGCCCATTGCAAGAGAAGCCTCCCTGCTCACCGTTCCTATAATATCCGTAGCCTCAAACACTTGGGGGAGGAGTTCCGGTTTCAGGTCCAGCAGGGTGCACAGCTCCTCCGACCAGGAGAGCCTGTTTACGTCATACAGGCCCATAAGGCTGGCGTGGACCTTGTCGCAGGTAAAACGTCCCGTAAGCCTGAAATTTATATATCCGTTGACCTGCAGGATTTTATAGGCTTTGCCGTAAGCCCCAGGCTCCTTTTCCTTGAACCACAAAAGCTTGGAAAGGGCAAAATAAGGGTCTACCCTGTTCCCTGTGATGGAAGCGATCTTTTCCTGGGTGACATGCTTTCTCAAATAGCCGCACTGCGCTTCAGACCTTCTGTCCATCCATATAAGCGCATTCCTCAGGGGAAGCCCGTCACAATCCACGGGAAGAACCGCAGGAGCTTGGGAGCTGACGCATATTCCCTGAATATTTTTCAAGTTGATGGAGGAAGCGGCCACGGACTTTTTTAAAGCGTCCACGGCGGCGGCCCACCAATGCTCGGCATTTTGTTCCGCCCACCCTGTATGGGGGAAATAAGTAGGGTACTCGGAGAAGGCCTCAGCCTCTTTGAGAAATTCCGTCGTGTAGATTGCGGCCTTGACATTTGTGGTGCCCACATCGATTCCCAAAAGATATCTGGTCACAGTACAAACCCCCAATCGCAGTTGTTTCAAAGTTTATTTCCCGTACACGCTTGACCTTATGGCGAAAAGACGTTTGATTTCATCCTCTCCCAGGGCCACTTCACCGCCCAGCTGCCTTGCATAGATGGAAATCGCGGCAAAATGCTCAAGCGTTTCCATTTTGTAATAGGCGTCGTAAATATCCTTGCCGACGGTGAGTGCTCCGTGATTTGCCAGCAGCAAGGCGTCCGATTCCACGATATGCCTGGCTACGGCTTCGGGAACCTGGTAGGTGGTTGGAGTTCCGTATTCCGCCAGGGATACCTTTCCTAAAGAAAATATTATTTCAGGAAGGGTCACCTTGTCAAAGCATTTGTTTGCAACTGCAAAGGCGGTGGCTTTCTGGGGATGGGCATGAACCACGGCAAAAACGTCGGGGCGTTTTTTGTAAACCTCCAGGTGCATCTTCATTTCCGAAGAAGGCTTCAGGCAGCCTTCCAGCAGGTTGCCCTCCATATCCACCTTGAGAATGTCCCCAGGCGACATGTACCCTTTCGAAACGCCTGACGGGGTTATCAGAAGCTCCTCGTCCGAGATCCGGATACTGATGTTTCCATCGTTTGAGGCTACGTAATTTTTCTCGTACATTCTTTTTCCTATTTCCACAATATCAAGCCTGAATCTGTTTTCGTCCATATGAAAGACCTCCCATATATAAAATAATATTTGTACGGATTTATAAATGTTTTAGTTGAAATTCAGCGCTGCAGCGGTGCTTTCAGGGTTTCCGGGTTCATGCAGTTCCGGACCGGAAGACCCTGGATGAAGTTTGCCAGGTCTTTTGCCAGAAGGCTCATTCCGTAGTGCACGGTATCCTTTGTGGCTCCTGCAATATGCGGTGTCAGCGTCACATTGTGCAGTTGCAGAAGGGGACTGCTCATGTCGCAGGGCTCTGTCTCGAATACGTCCAGCGCCGCACAGGCGATCTCGCCGTCCACCAATGCCTCATAAAGGTCGGGATAGCTGACAAGGCCTCCCCTAGCGGTGTTTACGAACAGGGCGGAGGATTTCATTTTTTTGAAAGCCTCCCGGTTGAACATGTTTTTGGTCTGGGGAGTGAGCCGGGCATGCAGGGACACTACGTCGGACCGGGCAAGAAGCTCATCAAAGCTTACGTTTTCAACGCCATACTCCAGCATGCACTCAAAAGGGACAAAGGGATCGTATGAAACCACCTTCATGCCCAGGGATTTCAGAATGCCGCTTATCCTGTATGCAATATTGCCAAAGCCCACAAGCCCCGCCACCTTGCCCGCCAGCTCAAAATTGCATTTGTCGTAGAGGTAGTAGTCATACCGCCAGTTTTTCTGCACCATGTTCATATGGGCCCGTGCAATGTTTTTCAATTCCGCAAGGATCAGTCCTACGGTAAATTCCACCACAGCAACTGCATTTCTTCCGGGAGAGTTGAATACAGGGACTCCTCTCCGGGTTGCCGCGTTCAAATTGACATTTGTAGGCCCGCCCCGGATTACGGCAACGGCTTTCAGATTTTTTGCCGCCTCCAGCACAGCTTCGGAAACCGGGGCTCCATGCAGGACGATAAGCTCCGCGTCACCGATGTTTTTGATGATTTCCTCCTCGGAACCTTCATATTCCAATATTTCGCCGTTGCTTACAAAGGGGTTCAGGGGCCAGAGGAACTGAAGGGTCTTAAATTCCAGAGGCTCGATGCCTCCGAGCACATTCTCAAGTTCCTCACGCACAATCTCTTCTTTAACAAATGAATCCGACAGGATGAGAATTTTCATATGCAAAACTCCTCTCAGAATAGTAAAGCTTACAGATTCAGAAGCAAAAATGTTATAAAATTATTGTTTGTGTTATTATAATATAACTAAATAGAACAAAAGTCAACATATGTGTTGTGCGAAAATGTTTGGTATGGTATTATTTATACGGTAGGATACGACGGACGGATTCAGAGGTATCGAATGCTTAAGCAGACAAGACTTGAACAGATAATAAAGCTCCTTAATTCAAATGGTTCTGTGGAGATCAACCAGCTTTGCAGGCTTTTTGGCGTCACGGAAATGACCGCAAGAAGAGACCTGGACGAGCTGGCAAAAGCGGGACGCGTCATAAGGACCCATGGGGGGGCCGTGCTGTCGGAAGACAATATTCTTGTGGAGAAGCCCTTTGAAGCAAGAATATGCAGCAATTACGAGCAAAAGGACGCCATTGCCAGAAAGGCCCTGTCGATCATAGAGGACGGCAGCAAGCTGTTTTTCAACAGCAGTTCCACGGTATTCTGCCTTGCAAGCCATATCGACAATACCCGCAGGCTCATTGTGGCCACCGAAGCCATAAACATCGCCAATGAACTGAATACCAGGAGCAATGTTTCCGTCATTCAGATCGGAGGGGAATTGAGGAAGAATACCATTT
This sequence comes from Bacillota bacterium, assembly GCA_023424965.1. Classification (GTDB taxonomy): domain Bacteria; phylum Bacillota; class Clostridia; order Acetivibrionales; family JAFADI01; genus JAFADI01. The sequence continues at coordinate 5,666 of JAFADI010000049.1, read as the reverse complement.
CCTGCATCGGCTATTTTGCTGAGGAAATGCTGAAGCATTTCAGATTTGACGCCGCCTTCATAGGAATCAACTCCATCGACGAGGACGGAAAACTATACTGCGGCAGTACCTATGAAATGGGAATCTATAAAAGTGTATTTGCATGCTCAAGGAAAATCGTCGTGCTTGCGGATTCTACCAAGCTGGGAAACCAGGATTTTACCTGCATCGGAAGCCTCAGTGACATTGATACCCTGATCACCGATTCCGGCATTTCGGAAAACCTGCTGAAGAAGTACGGAGAAATGGATGTAAACCTCATGGTGGCAGAAGTGCCGCAGCCTCCGGACAAATTGTAGGAGCGCAGGTTTCCGGAGCATTCACCGTCATTTCATTCCTGTCCTGAAAACCCCTAGCTCAAAGGGAATGCGGTATAACCAATATCTGCGAAGTTTTGCACAATACATCTAAAAAGTGCTTGTGCATACAAGTAATACGGAGTATAATTTTAGTGTGCTTGTTTTATATAGTTTTATTGGGGAAGCCGCATGTTTAATAGTACCTTCCATGATTAAACTATATAGAGAGACCAAACGGCAAAAGGGATGAATTTGTGGGGCCGATCCCCTGTTTACTTTCGCAGTCCGTTTGTCTCCAAAGCAAACCCCTAAAAGGGGGCAGCTTAAAATTACGGTGTTCAGAGCAGGTGCGAGGATTGGATAACAACTTGGATAAGCCCAAATATCAAAAACTTAAGGAATATTTGATCGATACCATCAAATCAAACCAGTTAAAACCGGGTGAGAGGATATATTCTGAAAATGAGCTTGCGGAAAAGTTCGAAATCAGCAGGCACACCGTCAGGCAGGCCATCGGAGAGCTTGCAAGCGAAGGCTGGCTGTACAGGGAGCAGGGAAAGGGTACCTTTGTAAACCGGAGGCCCGATGAAAAGCCCCTTCAGACGAAGACCATCGGTGTCATTACCACCTACCTGAACGATTATATTTTCCCGGCCATCATCCGGGGAATTGACAGGGTTGTGTCGGAGAACGGCTATAACATCATCCTGGCCTGCACCTACAACCAGCATGAGAGGGAAAGGCTGTGCCTCGAGAACTTCAAAAACCAGAATATCGACGGTCTGATTGTAGAGCCCACCAAGAGCACGCTGCCCAATCCCAACCTGGATATGTACAGGGACCTGAGCAGTGCGGGCATCCCGGTGCTGTTCATCCATGGCTGCTACAAGGAGCTCAACTATTCCTACATTGTTGAAGACGATATTCTGGCAGGGTACATGGCCACAAAACATCTCATCGAGCTTGGCCACAGCAGGATCGGCGCCGTGTTCAAGATGGATGACATCCAGGGCCATTACAGGTTTTCCGGTTTCCAGAAGGCTCACCTGGAAGCGGGCTTGAAGTATTCCGATTCCAGGATCATCTGGTTCTACACCGATGAGGTGGAGGAAAAGATTAAAAGCGGAGGAGGAGGCCGGTTTTCAAGCTTTCTGGAAGAATGCACCGCTGTCGTGTGCTACAACGACCAGATTGCCCTTGAGGTTCTGGACATCATCCGGGAGAACGGCTTAAGCGTACCGGAGGATTTATCCCTGGTAAGCTTTGACGACTCACAGCTGGCGGTGGCTTCCGAAATAAAGCTTTCGACGGTGGCCCATCCCAAGGAGGCCCTGGGGGAAGAAGCGGGCAGGGCCATCATCAACATGATTGAACGGAAAAAGGATTACTACAAGGTGAAAATGAAACCCGAGCTGGTAGTAAGAGGAAGTACGAAAGAGCAGCCGGAATCAGAGAATGAGAAATAAAAAATAAAAATATCTTTTGATGTAAACCATTTAGAGGAGGAAAATTATGAGTCTTCAGTTGAATGATGTTCGAAATGCCATTATCAATGGTCAAACAGCAATTGGGATTGAACTGGGATCCACCCGGATCAAAACGGTCCTGGTGGGACCCGACAATACGCCCATCGCTTCCGGAAGCCACGACTGGGAAAACAGCTATGTCAACAATTTCTGGACCTACAGCGTGGAGGATATCTGGAAGGGCGTCCAGGACAGCTACGGGAAAATGGCCGGCAATGTCAAAGAGCAATTCGGAGTGACCCTCCAGACGACGGGAGCCATTGGCTTCAGCGGCATGATGCACGGCTATATGGTTTTCGACAAGGATGATAAGCTTTTGACCCCATTCCGCACCTGGCGCAACAATGTAACCGGCCAGGCCTCCGAGGCGCTGACCGCGCTGTTCAACTACCCCATTCCCCAGCGGTGGAATGTTGCCCATCTTTACCAGGCCATTCTGAACCAGGAAGAGCATGTATCCCACATCAATTTCCTGACGACGGTGGCAGGGTATGTACACTGGAAACTGACCGGGCGGAAAGTTCTGGGGATTGGCGAGGCGTCGGGCGCTTTCCCTATCGACCTGGAGACAAAAGATTACAATAAGAAAATGATCCAGCAGTTCAACGAAGCGGTAGCCTCCCGTAATTTCTCATGGAAGCTTGAGGACATTCTGCCCACAGTGCTGGTGGCGGGTGAAAAAGCCGGAGAGCTCACCGAAGAGGGAGCCAGGCTTCTGGATGTTACCGGCCAGTTGAAGCCGGGCATTCCCTTCTGTCCGCCGGAAGGCGACGCGGGAACCGGCATGGTGGCCACCAACAGCGTATCCGTCCGTACCGGCAATGTATCCGCCGGAACCTCGGTGTTTGCCATGATTGTACTGGAAAAGGAACTCTCCAGGGTATATCCGGAGATTGACCTGGTGACGACGCCCGACGGCAAGCTGGTGGCCATGGCCCATTCCAATAACTGCACGTCGGATTACGACGCATGGATGGGCTTGTTCAGTGAAGCGGCCAGGGCATTGGGGATGAATGTGGAAAAGCCCAGGCTCTATGACACGCTGCTGGGCATGGCCCTCAAGGGAGATCCGGACTGCGGCGGCTTACTGGCCTATGGCTACATATCCGGTGAACACGGCACCCATTTTGAAGAAGGACGCCCCCTGTTTGTGCGTTCCTCCAACAGCAACTTCAACCTGGCCAACTTTATCCGGGTGCATTTGTTTACGGCGCTGGGTGCCATGAGAACCGGCCTGAACCTGCTGTTTGAGAAGGAGTCGGTCAAGGTGGACGAAATCCTGGGACACGGAGGCTTTTTCAAGACCAAGGAAGTGGGGCAGAGAGTGATGGCCGCAGCCGTCAACGTTCCCGTATCCATCATGGAAACCGCCGGTGAGGGAGGAGCCTGGGGAATTGCCCTGCTTGCTTCCTACCTGGTCAACATGGGCGACGGTGAGTCCCTGGGAGATTTCCTCAAGCAAAGGGTCTTTGCCGGAAAACAGGGGGATTCCGTGGCGCCCGATCCTGCCGATGTGGCCGGTTTCAATGAATTCATGAAACGCTACACCAAGGGACTGGCCATCGAAAGAGCTGCCGTGGATTACCTGAGGTAGGATTGCTGTGAGCGCACCATCGTAATAAAATGAGAGATGAAGTCTGAAGAAGGGGAATTGAGATAAATATGCTGAACGAATTGAAACAGGCCGTGTTGAAAGCCAACCTGGAGCTTCCGGCAAAGGGCCTTGTAACCTATACCTGGGGGAATGTGAGCGGGATTGACAGGGCCAGCGGGCTCATCGCCATAAAACCCAGCGGCGTGGAATACGACGTGATGACAGCGGAGGACATCGTGCTGATCGATTTGTCCGGAAAGGTGGTGGAGGGCAAGCTGAAGCCTTCCTCCGACGCCCCTACCCATGTGGCGCTGTACAATGCCTTTCCCGAAATCGGCGGGGTGTGCCACACCCACTCACGCTGGGCCACCTCGTGGGCACAGGCAGGCATGGGAATTCCTGCCTACGGCACCACCCATGCGGACTATTTCTACGGTGAGATTCCCTGCACCAGGGACATGACCAGGGAAGAGATTGAGTCCGCCTATGAGGCCAACACGGGAGAAGTGATCATCGAGACCTTCAAAGCGTTGAACCCCAATTTTATTCCCGCGGTTCTGGTCAGAAACCATGCCCCCTTTACCTGGGGCAAAAATGCCGAAGAAGCGGTCCACAACTCGGTGGTGCTGGAGGAGGTGGCCATGATGGCCATCCAGGCCCGGGCTTTGAACCCGCAGATCAGGCCCATGCCCCAGACGCTGCTGGATAAGCACTTTTTGAGGAAGCACGGCGCAAATGCCTATTACGGACAGAAATAGAAGACAGGGGTGCCGCTTTTGGGTGGCACCCCTGTTTAACAAAAAAATTGTATATTGCAAAAGGGTTGAAAAAATTTTATAATGAAATAATAGAAAAACGTTTTTATGTCAAATTAAGGTTAAAGGCTGTGACTGTGGAATGGTAAGCATTAAGGATGTTGCGAAAAGAGCCGGCGTATCGATATCTACCGTATCAAATGTGATCAACAACACCAAATTCGTCAGCGACGAACTCAAAGTAAAAATCAACAAGGTAATTGCCGAACTGAATTATGAAGTGGACCCGGTGGCAAGGAGCCTGAAAAGCAAAAAGACAATGAACATCGGCGTTGTGATCACCAACGTGAACCGTGTCTTCTTTTCACAGGTGATTAAAGGCATCCAGGACGAAGCCTCCAAAAAGGGGTACAATATTACATTCTGCAATACCGACGACAGCTTCGAGAAGGAAAAGCATTTTATCCAGATGCTTGAGAGCAATTGGATCGACGGAATCATCCTGGATTCTGTTGCCGACATGGAGGAGGAGGACTACTTCAGATACCTGTCCGGCCTTGGCAACAAGAAAAAAGCAATACCCGTGGTGAGCCTGGAAAGAAGGCTTGACAATTTCGGCATCGATTCGGTACTGGTCAACAACTTTCTTGGAGGCAGCATGGCCACCCGGCACTTGCTGGATATGGGGTGCGGCAAAATCGCCCACATCACCGGGCCCATCAATTCCTGCATGGCCCAGGAGCGTTTGAAGGGCTACCGGGAAGAGCTGAAGAAGGCAACGCTGGAGGTTGACCCTCAAAGAATAAGGGAGGGCGATTTCTCTCCCCTCAGCGGCTATCAGGGAGTCAAGCAGCTCCTACTGGACGGGATCGAAATTGACGGCATCTTTGCCGCAAACGACCAGATGGCCATCGGCGCCATGAAGGCCATAAAGGAATACGGGTATACCATACCGGAGAACATAAAAGTCGTTGGCTTTGACAATACCTTTGTCGCATCCATTGTGGAGCCCTCCCTCACGACGGTGAATGTACCCAAATACAGGTTGGGTGTGGTGGCGGTGGAGATTCTGATCAATAAAATTGCCAAAATATCCTCCGAGACCCACTGTACGGAACTGCCGGTGAACTTTCTGATCCGCCAGTCAACGGATCTGAGAGGGGATAAGAGCTGGGACCTGTACGGGTGGTAAGCTCCCTGCCGTTAAGCCGCATGTTTCTTCGAACGAAGGAAGTGATTTGACTGTTGAAAAAACGTTTTTTTACATGAGTCTCAGATTGTAAATAATTTAATGCGTTGTGCCGGTTGAATGCGTTAAACTATTTATACATACTATATATTTCAAGAAAGGAATGAACAGTTATGTTAAAAGGTATTCCTTCCATACTGACGCCCGAGCTTCTGAAAATTTTGATGGAGATGGGGCACGGAGACGAAATCGTCATCGGCGACG
>JAFADI010000174.1 GCA_023424965.1 Bacillota bacterium | reverse complement strand
GTAACGTTGGTGTCATTGGACGACTGAACAGCCAGTTCTCTCATTCTCTGGAGTATTGACTGGGTTTCGTTCAACGCGCCTTCTGCAGTCTGTATCAAAGAAATGCCGTCCTGTGAGTTTCTGCTTGCCTGATTCAAACCCCTGACCTGAGCTCTCATCTTTTCGCTGATGGCCAAACCTGCAGCATCATCACCTGCACGGTTGATGCGAAGACCTGAGGACAACTTTTCAATTGACTTTGAACTGCTGGCATTGTTTGCTGACAACTGCCTGTAGGTGTTTAACGATGCGATGTTGTGATTAATTCTCATTATAAATTCCTCCTTGATTAATGTTGTCGGGGAGTCCATTCCCCTTAATTTAGGAAATTCAAATGAAGCACCTGTTTCATCCGGCCGGCATAGAACAGAGCTTCCAATGACTTCTTACAATATATATCGTAATGTGCGCAAAATACTTTAGCGGAAAATAAAAAAACTCTGCTTTTTTGCAGAATTTTTTGTTTTTCTCTTATTCCCTATTTCACAAGCCGCTCCACCTTCTGTTCCTGCTTCTCCAGTCGGTCGTCCAGTCGCTTGATGTCGTCCCACATGTAATTGATGTTGCGCTTAATCTCCTTGGTGTCTTTTTTCAAATATTTCACATCGGCTTCAAGGCTCTCCAGCCTACCCTCCATACCATCCAGCCTCGTTTCCACCTTGTCGAATCTCGCATCCACGCTGCTCCTGAAATCCTTCACTTCCACCAAAACCTGCTTCAGCAATTCCTCCATCAAGCTCCCTCCTTCCCGCCACCTTCATATTCTTTATTATAGCGTAATGCAGACAAGGGATAAAGGGGAAATATGTCGAAGTGGAAACTTTTCCTGAAGGTGAAAAACGGCGGCACCGGGTTTGGTGCTGCCGTCGATATGCGGATATATGACTTACGTATTCTTCCTTAACTTTATATTCAGACCTTCTGCCGGTATATCTTTGATCTCTGCCGCTCTCTTATTCTCCTCCTGTATCTCCAGGAAAATTTCCTTCCTGAAAACCGACACGCTCCTGGGGGCATTGATCCCGATACGTACCTGGTCTCCCTGAACTTCAAGGATGGTGAGCTCGATATTGTCATTTATTACTATGGACTGGTCCTTCTTCCTTGTCAGAACAAGCATCCTGCTTAACCTCCCGTTCCTTGAGTTCATCCAGTATATAGTGTCTCACACCATACTTGTCGGTGTCAAGGACTACCTGGGCCCCCTTGTTATTTTTTGTGTTCAGGATAATCGGTGCTTTAAGGTTCATGCTTATTTTCGAAACATCTTCCGGCACAACAACAATGGAATAGACTTTTACTTCCTCCACTTTTTTGATGTCCAGCCGTCTTACCGTTTCATCACTGATGTTGATATCATAATCTGTTTTAACTGAAAACGGATCAACGACCGCAAAGGCCAGCTCAGGATTGTCAACTCCCTGAAGCCACTTAAAAGGTCCTGCCTGATCACCATTGTCAAAAACAACATACTTTTTCACATTTTCAAAGCCCGGTATTCCGTCTTCAAAATTCAGTATGCTGCTTTCCTCGACTTCAATTTCTCCAAAATGCCTGGTATTCAACTGCATTTTTCTTCCTCCGTTTGAAATCTCATATTTTCAAGCCTCACCTGTAAGCGTCGATATTCTCTCCAAGATAGCGGATACTTATGGAGGGCTGCTGCCTCAAATATACATTTACCACCGCCGGCCTATAATTGATGTTCAGGTTGCCCGGTATGAAGTTGCCTTCCACTCCGTTGCTGGTACCTTCCCCGTTTCTCTCCGGCTCCAGCTTTACTCCGCCTTTTACGGTATACTGGGGCCGGGATTTGGGTATGGTATCCAGGCCAAACTCATGCTGGGGCCAGGCATCCCTCACAGAGATGTCTACGATGGGATTACCTCCCTTCTCAATCGCCGCCAGGCGGGTTCCATCAGAGGCCGTCTTGCCCACAAACTCCAGGGCCTGCTGCTTTGCCCTGTCTGTAATTTCCTTCATAAAATCAAAATTATTTTTCAGTCCGGCTTCTGCAAAGCATTGATACTGATCGATTTCCACCCTTGCGGGCTCGGTCTCGATATTTACTTTGGCATGCTTCTGCCGGAATTCCAGTCTCGCGCTCCTTGTTTCCATTTCCAGGCTGGAGGGAGTTCTGTCAATTCCAATTAAAGCCGGAGCTGACCTTATTTCCAATGCCATTTGATTTCACATCCCTGTGAAAAGTTAGAGTGTCCGACACTCCCTGCTACTATTTCAGAAAATCCACCAGTGAGGGTTGAATTATCCTGGCTCCTCCCGACAATGAAGCTCTATATACGTTTTCTTCACTCTGGAGGTTCATGATGGTTTCGGCCATATCCACATCTTCATTCTGGCTCATAAGCTTTGTGAAGTTGATATTATCACTGTCCAGTCTGTTAGCCGTCAGGTCCAGCCTGTTCTGTCTCGCCCCCACGTCTGCTCGTATCCGCAGCAAATTATTGATGGCATTGTCAATATTGCCTATTATCTTGCTTATTCCTCCCCAATCCCCCACTTGCAGGGCGGCAATGAACTTGTCGAAGTCCTGGATCATGGCTCCCGTTTGTCCCATATTTCCTTTGATGGGGGTTGTCGTCGAGGCTCCAAGAGCTGCCAACCCCAGGTTTTCAGCACCATTGGAAGAAGGATCTATAAAAATTGATGCAACTGAGGGATCCTCATTACTACTGATAATCTGAAGCTTGTCTCCTTGAGCTGTCACATATACGGGCGACGCATTGGGGTATGAAGCATGAACCGCAGTATTTACCGCTGTCTGTATGGCTGTCGCCAGGTCAGCAAAAGACGCATAAGCGGGCCCCGGTGTTGCAGACGGAATTGTAACAGGAACATCACCTAGCCCGTCCACATTAATGGTCAATTGATTATTTGTTCCATCGATTACCAAAGAATTTATATCGGCATTCCCTTCCACTCCGCTGCCGGAATGCAGGCTACCCCGGATAGCCGTGGAAGTTGACAGGCCCAGGTTGGCCTGCGCCGTCGAAGAAGGGTCTACGGCAATGGAGCCTCCGCTCGTACTTCCGCTGATGAACTGGAGCTTGCCATTGTCCGATGTGACGGAAATGGGATTGGCTGTCGGGTATGCGGCCTTTAATGCTGAATTCACCGCTGTCTGCACCGCATCCGCAAGAGCTTCGGGAGTTTTATACTCTGCATGGGGGATCGAGGCCGTCACATTCCCCAGGTTATCCACATTGATGACGAGGGTGTCATTGGTCCCCTCCACGGTCAGGCCTGCCACGGCATCACCTTCAATTCCGTTGCCCGTGTTCACCGCGTTGCCTCCGTAATTGAACAGATCACCGCCGACTACATTTATATTAATGTCGTCTCCGATCCCTATTTCATATTTGATATTTTCCATGAGCCTGTTGACATTGATATCAAATCTGCCGAAATCGGAACTGGCTTCATCGTCATTGATAAGCTTTTTATCGGTGCTGTAACCGGAAAAAATATATCTGCCCGCATAAGTGGTATTGGCCAAATGGATCAATTGCGTCTTCAATTGTTCAATTTCCTTCTGAACTTTCTGGGTATCCTCCGGCGTATTGCTGCCGTTTGCAGTTTCAACAGCCAGCTCCCTTGCCCGCTGGAGCACACTCCCTATGCTGTCCAATGCTCCGTCCGTCACCTCCAGCCAGGATTGGGCATCCTTGATGTTCCTCTGGTACTGCTCCACCTCAGATACGTCGGTCCTGAGCTTGAGCGCTCTTGCGGCAACCACAGGGTCATCGGAAGGTACCTGGATTTTCTTACCTGTGGCCAGTTGGTTCTGGTATTTATCCATTCGGGTAAGATTATTGGTTATGTTGTTCAGCATATTGTTCACGAGCATGTTGTTGGTGATTCTCATAATAACCTCCATGTCCCCGATGAGCCATATGAATTCTCACATGGGCTGTACAAAATGCAGCAAATTGCATTTTCAGGGGTCAATTTATTTTGATGCATTTTATATTTATCCGTCTACACGTATTGTCATACTCCCATCCGGTTGATCAGAGTATCATAGATCTCCGCCCAGGTGGTGATCATCTTCGCCGATGCATTATAGGCGTGCTGGAACTTCACCAGGTTGGTCATCTCTTCATCAATGGACACCCCCGAATCGGACAGTCTCCTGTTCACAAGCTGGCTGACGATATTTTCCTGGTTGGAGGACAACGTCTTGGCCTGCTGGGAGTCTACCCCCAGGGTACTTACCAGCGACTTTATGAAGTCCTCCGGTGATCCCTCGGCAAACATTTTGGGGTCCTGCCGCATGCTCAAAAGCGAATTCAAATTGTCGATGTTCCCCTTCTGCCCGGCGGCACTGGATGCGGATATATTATTCATGTCATCGAAGATGTCCTGACTCACGGCAAAGTTCTTTGCGGTGATCTGAGAATACAACGCATATACCTGTGCCGTATCCGACGGGTCGGCCGTACCCAGGAAAGTCTGTGTATTGATTTGCTTTCCGTCGGCGCCCAAAATAGTGAAAAACCGGATTCCTGAAGGCGAGTCCCCTTCCACGGAGGAAAGCTTGTAACCGTCCGCATGTCCTCCCTGATTCTCATCAAAGCTGATGCTTCCGTCGCCATTCCGGTCTACAAAGCCTTCATTGAAGGCTCTGGCAAAGGTCTGGACGAACTGGTTGAGCTTGCGCTGATAATAGGGGATTCCTTTATAAAAGGGGCTGTTGTCAAGGTACCCCTGGTAGGATGCGTCTGCCGGCAATCCTTCGTTTCCGTCCCGGATATCCAGGTATCCCCTCAGTTCCCCACCTTTTATCTCCAGGGTGTTTCCGTCTTCCCATCGCACATCGCAAAGGTTGTCGATATCCTCTGGGTTGAGCTTTTTCCCCGCCGGTCTCAAGTCTGTAGCAAGCTTGCTCAGGTTAAAATGATCCACCAGTGCCTTCCCGCTGATGGTTATGACAAAATGCTTGTCGTCGGCTCCACTGGGCAGCTTGCCGGCTACCACCTCATTGGCCTCGATATTTACAATTTTTGAAAGCTTGTCCACCAGAAGTGTCCGCTGGTCTCTCAGGTCGTTTGCCGTGCTTCCATCCAGCTCTGCCGCATAGATCTGCCTGTTCAGTTGCTGGATCTGCGTTCCCAGGGAATTGATTTCTCCCACCTTTATTTTTATCCTGTCGTTTACATCCGCCTGCAGCTTCTCAAAGTGAGTCGCAACGCTATTGAAATACTTTGCCACCGATACGCCCTTTTCCCGTACAAGGGCTCTGACGGCAAGGCTGCTGGGGTCTTTGGCCAGCTCCTGCAGGGAGCTGTAAAAATCGCTGATGATTTTATTGAAGCCGCTGTCGGAAGGCTCATTGAAGGTGGTCTCAATGTCCGACAGAAGCTCGGTTTTGGCCTGCCATTCTCCCAGGGACACATTTTCGCTCCAGTATTTGAAATCCAGGTATTCATCCCTGACCCGCTTTATGGCGATTACATCGGAGCCCGTACCGAGCATGCCTGTTCCGTCAAATAACGCCATGGGCTTGGAAGCCACCTGAACGGCCTGCTGCCTGGAATATCCCGGAGTATTGACATTATTTAGATTGTGGTTGACCACATCCAGGCTCCTCTGGGCCGAATAAAGTCCCCTTATTGAAACATTAAGTCCGAAAAAACCTTCCCTCATACAAACCTCCGATTATCTGCCTGCCAGTCCTGTCCTGGCTATCACCGTTTCAAGCATTTCATCAAGCACGTTTATCACTCTTGATGAGGCATTATAGGCAAATTTATACTTCATCATATTGTTCATCTCTTCGTCCATGGACACTCCTGCTATGGCCTGCCGCTGATTGTCGGCGGACTGTACAAGCTTGTTCTGGCTGTCGGCAATCCTTTCGGCGTCACTTGCGTTATTGCCCACCTCCAGGATGATGGCCCTGTAGAAGTCATCAAGGCTCAAGGTTTCGCCTTCTTTCCCGATAAGAGCCGTGTGCCGCATGTTGGCGATGGCGAGGGCAATGGTGTTGTCACCATTCTGTCCTGTTTGCGAGGCGGCGATGTTGTTGAGGCCGTCGCTGCCCGCCAGGCTGCTGCTGAGCTTCAGATTTCCCATTTCCATGGGATAGTCGCTGTTTATGGCTTCGAAGAAGTTTATCCCCGTGGCTCCCGTCAGGGTTGTTCCGCTGGCATGAATGCTGTTGACTTCCCGCACCATGACATTGATCATGAGGTTCAACTGGTTCTTCAGGTCGGAGATGACATTGGAGGTATGGAAGATGTTGTTGTAGATATCGTCATGAATTTCACTGTTAACTCCTTCCAAAGCCGTCTCAATCGTTACTGCCGGATTATCAGTATCATAGGCTTTGCCTCCCGTAATTGACACAAGATTCGCTAATGTCCCAGGCGTTGAAGAACTTCCTAGAGTACCTGCATCAGAGATTACCGAAGTAGATATGCCCTTGCTCTTAAGCTCTGCCGCCAGAGACGCCACCGCGGCGGGATCTTCATCCATTGCAGAGCCCGTGACCAGTACAAACTGCTTTACGGCATTGGCCCTGAAATCCATCCCCTCAGCAGACTGCAGGCCTTCATACGCAGCATCGTCTCCGGTATATGCCACAAGGCCGTCCACCCTTGCCTTAAAATCTGCAACATCGGATGCAAAAACTGGAGTGGGGGTACCGTCGGCCGCATATTCCACAATCCCCAGCCTCACATCAATGCCTTTTGCTTTGTAGCTATCAACAATTGCCTGTATATTATCTTTTATCTCATCCTTTTGCGTAGTCGTAGCATCCCTATTTATCGCAAAAACCAGATCCACCTTGTCATAAGGGCTCCCGTTCTCCACACTTCCCCTGGCTCCGAACACTTCTCCCCTTGCCTCCATGAGGCCTTTCAGCGTACCGCTGTTCACCGTCACGATGATATCGGTGCCCTGGAGCTTTGGCACCACGAAGCCACTTCCTGCCTGACTCTCTTCGGCATACAGCCCCCGCTGTATGCCCTTTGTCACGAGGAAATAGCCTCCCAAAGTGATGTCCAACTGCCCGTCCTGCATTTCGTTTACCTGCACGTCCGCAAGCTTGCAAAGCCTGTCAACCAGTGTATTCCTCTGGTCCCGGTAGTCATTGGCGCTGTCGGTAGATATTTCGTTTTTCAGGATTTCTACATTGAGGCTTGCGATCTTTGTGGTAATTTCATTGATTTCATCAATACGTACACGGATTTCCGAATTCAAGTCGCTCTGGAGTTTGTCAAGCTGTGCTCCCAGGTGGTTTACCTGCTGGACCACCGCCTCTCCCCTCTGCCTCACCAGAGCCCTTACTGTGAGGCTGTCGGGTTCCTTTGACAGCTCCTGCCAGGAATCCCAGAACTGGTTCATGATATTCTGGAGTCCCGCACCCATAGGCTCGCCCAGCACCGCCTGAACATCCTGAAAGGTCTTGCTCTTTGCCTCCCAGTATCCCAGGGTAGTGCTTTCCTTCCTGTAGATATTGTCAAGAAAAGCGTGCCTTATCTGTCTTATCTGCTGTATATCCGCCCCAAGCCCCAACTGGAACATGCCGTTCTTATTCATGACATTCTGGTAGGGCCCGGTTGTTATCATGGCCTGCTGCCGCACATAACCCGGCGTATTGACATTGGAAATATTCTGGCCTGTGACGGAAAGACCCCGCTCATTGACGGCAAGACCTGACCGCGCTATTTCAAAGCTGGCAAAGCTGACACCCATTACATTCACCTCAAATCAAACGGGGACATTTCTTCCCCCTTGCTTAACTCACTGCCCGGCGGTGTTTACTCACACCGCTTCATTCCCGCTTAAAGCTTTATATCAAAAAAGCTTCTCTTTTTAGAGTCTCCAACCTGTCCCGAATGTCCATAGTTATTGCTGCCGGTACCGGCATCCGTCAGAATGTTCACTGAAAAGCTGATGTAATCCAGGGAATTTTTAATAAGCTTCGAATTCAGCTCATTGGCACCCTTCAGCTCTTTTAAAGTGTTTCCCAGTTTATCCTGAACGCCTTTAAGTTTCATTGCCTGCCCAGGTTCCAAATATTTCATGAGCTCCGTGATAGTTATATCCGCCGGGTCGACCTTCAAAAAACCCGACATTTTTTCAATCATTTCTTCCCTCTGGCTTTCCAGCTTACCCATCTGGAGAACAAGCGACTGCTCGAGCTTGACGATACTTTCCAATTCGGAAACCTTACCCTCGATGATGATATTGGTTTTATTTTTTGAAATCTTGAGTATATCGTCGTAAACCCTGTTTTCCTGCTCCAGGATGCCGATAAGATCTAAAATCAACTGGTTGTCCAAGAAAAATTCACCCCCGTATAACAAACTTTCCTGGCCTAGAACAAAAGTGAAAATCTAAAAATCAAGATTTTTTGATTTTCACTCTTAAACAACCTGCGGTTGCATTTAAATTGATGAAACTTTTGATGAAATCCAGGAAAGCTAATTTATGATAAATATTTTCATATTTTCCAGAATAACAAACTTTCCCAGATTATAAATTTATTGCGGGGCGATGGTCACCCCGCAAGCTTTTACAATATGCTAAACCTTTTTGTCAAGTAGGGATTTTACAACCTTGTCGGCGATGTCCCTGCCGCTCACATCATAGTTGCCGGCCTGGTACTTTTCTGCCAGATCATTTACGATGTCGGTTCTTATATCAGGCACATCCTTCAAAGCTTTTACCACCGTCTGATAATCCTTCGCCTGGTTTGATATGGACAACACATCTTTTTTCGGTGTTGTTCCAAAGGCCTTGTCAACCTTTCCGACATTCTTCTGTTTGTCGTATATCCCTAGAACTTTTGGTATCTCTCCCCAAATCTTCATAACAACCACTCACCTTCATCTATAATACAAAATTTATATAAGACTTGGATAATTTCATCGTAACACTATAATTCTAAAAGCCTTGGCTTATTATAGTATTTGTTTTTCATTCGTGTCTCACTCATTATGATTATCGTCATTTTTCAAAATATATTAATATGATTTTTGCAATTCACTAAAAAAGCTGCCAATGAAAGCATTGGCAGCCCGGGAAATATTCCTTGTTTTGCAGTTGTTTATTTTATGTCTTTATTCAGATACCTCATGCCGATGGCCTTCTTTGCGGATTCCGACTTGGATAGGGAGGCGCTTATCTCTCCCGCCGTTGTCCTGAGCTCATTGGTAAGGTCCTTGGAACACTCGTCACAAAAGCGGCCTGTTCTTATAGCTTTTCCGCAAACTTCGCACTCCAGGATCATATTGCCGTCATTTCCTATGATCTCAAGCCTTCCTTCCTTCAGATAAGCCTTGATTTTCTCAACGCTTACATCCAGTGCGCTGGATACTTCCGACAAGGTGGCACCGGGATTCTTGTAGAGGTACTCCTTAACCCTTTTAAAATCTTCCTCATCGGCTTCCTTACAGGTAGGGCAGATAGGGATACCACCAATGTAATTAAAAATTTTTCCACACCTTCTACAGTTCCTCACGTCAGGCATATTCATTCCCTCCATATCTGATCCCGAGCTTTTTAAAACTTTCTTCCGGAAGCAATTACAGCCGCAACAATTTCCCTTGCTCCTGCCTCCTTCAATACCCTGCTGCATTCACCAATTGTAAAACCCGTTGTAAGAATATCGTCAACAATGATCAGCGACTTACCCTTTACTCCATCGATATCATTGACTTTAAAAGCATCTTTTATGTTTTTGTACCTTTGCTCTCTTGCGTGTATCAAGCTCTGACTGCCCGTATCACGCACCCTCGACAGCAGTTGTGAGTGCTCTTTCATGCCGGTGTACCTGCTTAGCAGCTTTGAAATCAGCCTGGCCTGGTTGTATCCCCGGGCCCTTTCTTTATCTTTATAGAGAGGTACACTGACAATTATATCAAAATTTCGACTTTTTGTCATTTTTTTTACTTTATCCGCCAA
>JAFADI010000154.1 GCA_023424965.1 Bacillota bacterium | reverse complement strand
ACAAAATCCTCAACTTCAAAATCGTAGAAATCCTTCTTATCCGGATTAATCAATAACCTGGGGGCTGGATATGGGGTTCTTTGTATGAGTTCCGTAATTAACGGTATATGCCTGTCGTATATATGTGCGTCGGCGATGACATGTACAAACTCCCCGACCTCCAGATTGCTCACCTGTGCCAGCATATGTACAAGAATGGCATATTGCGAAACATTCCAGTTGTTTGCAACCAAGACATCCTGCGACCGCTGGTTGAGTATTGCATTAAGCTTTCTACCGGCAACATTAAAGGTCATGCTGTAGGCACAGGGATACAAGTTCATTTCATGCAAATCACCGTGGTTATACATATTGGCGATGATTCTCCGGCTATATGGATTGTGCTTTAAATCATAGAGGAGCCTGTCAACCTGGTCAAACTCCCCTTCACGATACTTGTGTTTAATCCCTAATTGGTATCCATAGGCCTTTCCTATGAAGCCTTCTTTATCCGCCCAGCTATCCCATATATGGCTGTTAAGGTCCTTGATATTATTTGATTTCTTTTGCCATATCCAGAGCAATTCATCGATGGCAGCTTTTAAATTTGTCGGCCTTAATGTGAGAATCGGAAATTCTTCTGAAAGATCATACCTGTTAACAACCGCAAACTTCTTTATGGTATGGGCAAGACTGCCATCCTCCCATTTGGCTCTTACATTCTCGCCTTCAGAAGATACACCATTTTCAAGGATATCTTTGCACATCGATATAAAAATACCATCCGCTTTGCTCATGTTGATGTACCCCTCTTCCGTGTCAATCATTTCAGCGGTTATTATACCATGAATAGAAAAAGACAGGTAGCCCTGTCTTTGAATCCATCATTCCTATTTTCGCCCGGTATTTCCAGGCAATAATATTTTGAAGCCCTCCATGGTATAATATCTGCAGGGCAGATATTATACGCCTCCAGCGGAAATAGCCCGCCGTGCAAGATTTTCGGCTAACGCCGAAATGCACATGGCTAATTATACAATAAACCCTTTCGTGTTTATTGTATAGTATTTCTATTCCAAAATACTTTACGGCAGGTGATAAAAATGAGGGTTAAAAGACTGAGCAAATTCAGGAAAAGCAGGAACATGAAGATCAGGAACCTGATCATCGCGGTGGTCCTGCTTCCCTTTGCTTCAATTTTTATCGGCTATCTCATAACCTCTCTTTTCATTTTGCCCTCCATGGCGAAGTGAAACCCCTTATTCCCCATCGCCGGGCAGAGGCTTTCCATCCGCATCCAGAGCGGCTTTTGCCATTGCTCCCAGGGGCATCCCGCTGGGGCCGATCAAATCCTTGCCCTGCACCAGTATTTTCACCTTCTCGATTCCCGTGATTTCCGTCAGGGTATTGACGAGGCTAACCCTCGCAACGACTCCCGCAACATCGTTTGCCATGTCAAATTCCTTTGAGAAATCCACTACTGCCGTGTCACCGTCCCGCTTTATCCCAAGAAGCCTTGTTCCCTCAGGAATGGTCTGGTGCAGTTCCTCGCTTTGAGGGCCGTTGATGAGGGCCTCTACCGCAGCCCGCATGATTGCTCCATCCTTTACCAGCACTTCCCGTTTTTCGGCCTTTACGGCGCTGTTATCGCTGGTGGCAAAATACAGGGCCAGGGGTATTTTCTTTCCCTCCGGGGATACAGCCTTTTCAGGTTCTCCCGTCTCCCCGGCCGCCTGCTCCGGCACCAGGGCTTCAGCTTTCTCCTGCGTTTGGGGCTTTTGCTTTGAGGACCCGGTTCCGTCCTTCCCATCCGTTTTTTGGGCGGTACCGCACGCCGTCACCAATACCACCATTACAAAGCATAGAATTGCTATCAATAATTTTTTCATGGCACACCTCTCAAAATCGACCCTTCGGTTTCAATTCACTACTATCCTGTCTTTAATTTTATTAAACTTGCTTCCTTTTATGCCTGGCACTTTCATAATATCTTCAGTTTTTTTGAAAGAGCCGTTTTTCTCCCGGAAACTGATGATGTCCTTGGCGGTTTCAATGCCTATGCCCGGAAGGGTGTCCAACTGCTCGGGACCCGCCGTATTGATATTCACCATTCCCGTCGCGGCAGCAACGGGCTGCTCGTTGACCACCGCCCCCTTGCTGTCAGACGTTATCTCCGCCCCTTTGCCCGCAGGCCCCTGCACCTGGACTTTGGCAGCTGCATTCGGAGTGCTTTTTGCCGCCTCCATGTTCTCCTTTTTGGACCTGATGCTGAGCATCACATTGTCATTGAGCTTGAAGGCCAGGTTTATATTGTTCAGGTCCGCCTCCTCCGTTGCCCCTCCTGCGGCGTTAATGGCGTCAAAGACCAGATCTCCCTTGTTCAGTGAAACAATTCCCGGATTTTTGACGCAGCCCACAATATATACTTTTATTTCATCTTTGGCCTTTGTCGTTTCCTTCTCCTCTACCTTTTCGTCTTCGGTCCCAATAACGGCACCTTCCGCCGCTGTCTCTTTATTCTCTTGAAGGTTTACCGCAGCACTTTTTTCGATGATCAGGCCGTTATTGCTTCTTGTCACCGCATACCCCGTCAGACCAAGCGCTAGAATTCCAATTGCAGTGGCTATACCAATTATGACTTTGCTAATGAATATTTTGTTCCCCCAAAAACCAATTTCCATTTATATCCATCTCCTCAAAACAATATTCTACACCTTCCTGTTTTTTCCTTCTTTTTACATTGTGAATTATTTGTGAACTTGTACATTTTTTTTCCCTTTTCTGGTATACTTTTAATTGCTGCCATAGCGACTTAGTCTTCCTATGATGTAAATACCCTGGTTTGGAGGAACGAATGAAAAAAGGTCTACTTGTTTTTGCGGTCATATTTCTGCTTATATTTAACACGATAAGTGTGTATGCCGAAGAACAGATCAATATTGACGCCCAGTCTTACATACTTGCCGATTTGAAATCAGGTCAGATCCTTTATGAGAAAGATGCCGACAAGAGAATTTATCCTGCAAGCACAACCAAAATGCTCACTGCCATTCTTGGACTTGAAAAGGGCAGTTTGGACCAGCTCATGACTGCAAGCCAGGCCGCCGTCAATGACATCGGCAAAGACGGTATGAACATCGGAATCATGGCCGGTGAACAGTTAACGATGGATGACCTTTTACATGCGCTTTTAATCCGGTCTGCCAATGAAACCGCAAATATCATCGCGGAAAATATATGTCCTACAAGGGAAGAGTTTGTTGAACTCATGAACCAAAAGGCTGCCGAACTGGGAGCTACAGGCACCCATTTCGTCAATCCCTGCGGAGCCCATGACAAAGACCACTACTCAACCTCAAGGGATCTTTTGAAGATTGCCATGTATGGCATGTCCATCCCCAAATTCAAAGAGATCGTGGGAGAAAAAGACTTTACCATCTCCCCTACCAACAAGCATCCTGAGTGGCCTCTAATCACAACAACCAATGTGATGATGGGCTGGAAATCGGATTATTACACAAAAGTTACAGGCGTCAAGACCGGCTATACTGATCCTGCCGGAAACAACCTGATTTCTTCGGCGGTGGACAGCAAGGGTATGGAGCTTATTGCCGTCATAAACGGTGTGGGCCCGAATACGGGAACCCATGCGGTTTTCAACTTTTCAAGACAGTTGCTGGAATTCGGCTTCAAAAATTATTCTATCCAGAACCTTGTAGCTCCCAACAAATTTATCGATAAAGTCCTTGTTTCGAATGCAAAGGACGACACGCAGGTGGAGATCGTCACAAAAGACGGCCTGGATTCCGTGCTGTCCAATGATACATCCAAGTGGAAGATTGAAACGAAAATCAACATAAATCCCTCGATAACCGCTCCCATAAATCAGGGGGATGTGCTTGGGGACATCGAATATACGAACAACGGCGTTTCTCTGGGCAAAGTGAGCCTGGTGGCTTCAAACCCGGTGGAGGCAAAGCCGGAGCCAAAAAAGATCATTGAAAAAACAGTGTCAAGCAATATCCTGACAAAGGTCTCGATTTTCGCCGGCTGTCTGCTTGTGGGCTTCCTGCTGCTCCGCTTCATTCTGCGGAGAATCTCCAGAAAGCGCAGGTACAGAAGAAGCAGGTTCTGATTTTCCTGGTGTACTATAGCCACTGAGATGTCTCAGTGGCTATTTTTATCCGGGATTTTTGTTCAGGGATATTTAAAAAAATTATAAATTCGTCCCACATTCGCTATGAACGCCCTTAACAAATGTAGTATAATATTTTATAGCTCACAAAATGTAAAGGAGTGCTTATTTATGGCAAACCCACCTCTTTATAATGTAAGGCCTGTGGAAAACCTTAGAAAAATGTTGGACCGGTCCGTTGAGCTCTTCGGAGAAAAAAATGCGTTTTTACTGAAGCTGAGTGACAATAACTTTAAGGAAGTAAAGTACAGGGAATTTAAACAAGAGGTGGACGCCTTAGGAACAGCACTGATAAATATGGGACTTAAAGACAGCAGCATAGCACTTATAAGCGAAAACCGCTACGAGTGGTGTGTAAGCTATTTGTCCGTTGTCAACGGGACAGGAGTTGTTGTTCCCCTCGACAAGGAATTACCCTCGGTTGAGATCGAAAACCTTCTTTTGCGGTCGGGGGCCAAAGCCGTTATCTTTTCCGGCAGGCATAAGGAAGAAATCCTCAGCCTCAGGCCGGCACTTCCCGGCCTCCGTTACCTGATCGATATGGACGGCCTTAACGATACGGACAGCATTTTATCTTATAGAAAGCTTGTAGAAAAAGGTATGGAGCTCCTGGCAGCGGGAGACCGTTCCTTCCTGGATGCGGAAATCGACCGGGAGGCCATGAGCATATTGCTGTTCACCTCCGGCACCACCGATCTGGCCAAGGGTGTAATGCTTTCCCATAAAAACCTATGCACCAATCTTATGGCCGTTTGTTCGGTATTGCATATCGACGAAAAGGATTCCTCCCTTTCAATCCTGCCCCTGCACCACACCTATGAGTGCACCTGTGGATTCCTGGTGATGATTTACAACGGCTGCACCATAGCCTTTAATGAGGGCCTGAAGCATATTTCCAGGAACCTCAAGGAAACCAGCCCCACAATACTTTTTCTGGTTCCCCTGATCCTTGAAAGCATGTACAAAAAGATCTGGGACCAGGCGGGCAAAAAAAGAGGCATGAAGATCAAGCTTAAAGCCGCAATTTTTATCAGCGATTTCCTCTACAACGTGTTTAAAATTGACCTCCGTAAAACGCTCTTCAAACAGATTCACGAAAGTATCGGCGGCAGGGTGAGGCTGGTAATCTCGGGAGCCGCGGCGATAAACCCCCAGGTATCCAAAGGGCTGCGGTCTTTCGGCATACGCGTGGTCCAGGGCTACGGCCTTACGGAATGTTCCCCCATCGTGGCCGTCAATACGGATAAACAATTCAAGGACGCTTCCATCGGCCCTTCCCTTCCCGGCCTGGAGATCAAAATTGACGGTCCGGAACACTCGGGCGTGGGCGAGATAGCCGTAAAAGGCGACAGCGTGATGCTGGGCTATTATAAAAACGAAGCTGCCACCCAGAAGGTATTGAAGGACGGCTGGTTCTTCACCGGTGACCTGGGCCATGTTGACGACGAAGGTTTTATGTACATCACAGGCCGCAAGAAAAACGTCATCGTCACCAAAAACGGGAAAAACATCTTCCCTGAAGAGGTGGAGGCATACCTGAACAAGAGCCCCTACATACAGGAGTCTCTTGTGTGGGGCAAATATGAGGAGGAATCGGGGGAAACCTATGTAAACGCCCAGATCGTCCCCGACTTCGATGAAATCAAGCAAAAGCTGCGGATGGCTGAACTTTCCCTGGACGACGTATACAGGGTCATCAACGCCGAAGTCCGGAGCATCAACAGGAATATGCCCCTGTACAAGCGCATCCGTGATTTTTCCGTGAGGGAAAATGAATTTGCCAAAACAACGACAAAGAAAATAAAGAGGTATGTGGAAAAAACCGGCTAGAATTGACCGATTTATCCAAAATGCATCATAACAACATATGTATTTTACAAAAAGCTGAATTCATTCAAATACATTGGAGTGGGATAAATGTCCGTAATACAGAAATACAAAGTAAGGTCTGTTACAGACCTTAAGGATATGCTGAATCAGAGTGCACGCTTGTTTGGAGATAAGAACGCCTTTCTGGTTAAAACCTGTGAAGGCAATTATAGGGGCATTAGCTACAGGACCTTCAAAAGGGATGTTGAATCCCTGGGAACCGCTTTAATGAATTTGGGCCTCGAAGATAGCTTTATTGCACTGATAGGGGAAAACCGCTATGAATGGTGTACAGGTTATCTTGCCACGGTCTGCGGGACAGGCATTGTTGTGCCTCTCGACAAGGAGCTGCCTGAAAACGAAATACAAAACCTGCTTTCGACTTCCAAAGCCTCTGCAGTGATTTTCCCCGGAAGGTTGGAAGAGAGCTTTAAAAAGATGTCCCCCTTTCTGGGGCATGTAAAATATTTCATAAACATGGATTCCCGGCAGGATGAAGGCAATTTTCTCTCTTTTGAACGCCTGCTGGAGAAAGGGGCTAATCTCCTGGATTCCGGAAACAGGTCGTTTATTGACGCACCGGTGGACAATGAGGTGATGAATATGCTTATTTTCACCTCCGGCACTACGGGCCATGCCAAGGGTGTTATGCTGTCCCATAAAAACATCTGTTCAAATATCACCGCCGTACTTTCCACCGTCCATGTGGACAGCAGCGACTCAGCCCTCTCCATCCTCCCCGTCCACCATACTTATGAGTGCTCTCTGGGATTTCTGGCAATGATCTACAGCGGCGGAACCATCAGCTTCAACGAAGGCCTGAGGCATATCTCCAAAAATCTGAAGGAGGTAAAACCCACCCTTCTGTTTGCCGTGCCCCTCCTTCTGGAAAGCATGTACAAGAAAATATGGGAGCAGGCGGAAAAGCAAAAAGGGTTGAGGGCTAAGCTCAAGTTTGCCATACTGCTGAGTAATTTTCTTTTAAGAATCTTCAAAATTGATATAAGAAGGAAACTTTTTAAGGCAATTCATGAAAATGTGGGAGGAAGACTGCGGCTCATCCTGACGGGCGCGGCCGCCATTGAGCCCAAAGTGTCAAAAGGCTTCAGGGCTTTCGGAATTAAAGTATTGCAGGGCTATGGCCTGACCGAGTGCTCACCCCTGGTCACCGGAAATGGAGACCGGGCCTTCAAAGATGCTTCCATCGGCCTGGCTCTCCCGGGGGTACAGGTAAGGCTGGATGAGGAAGGCCCCGATGGCGTGGGTGAAATCGTTGTCAAGGGCAACAACGTCATGCTGGGTTATTACAACAATGCGGAGGCCACCGAGAAAGTCCTGAAAGACGGCTGGTTTTATACCGGCGACCTGGGCTACAAGGACAGGAAGGGCTTTTTCTACATCTCAGGCAGAAAGAAAAATGTTATTGTCACCAAAAACGGTAAGAACATTTTCCCTGAAGAGGTGGAGTCCTACTTGAACAAAAGCCCCTTCATACAGGAATCCCTCGTATGGGGCAAGCTTGACAAAATATCGGGTGAAACCCTTGTCAGTGCCCAGATATTGCCCAATTTCGATTTTATCAGGGAAAAGCTGCGGTTGAACAAGCCTTCCAAAGACGAATGCTTCAGTATTATCCATTCCGAAATAAAGAATGTAAACAGGAACATGCCCTTATATAAAAGAATTTATGAATTCACTATCCGTGAAGAGGAATTTATAAAGACCACCACAAAGAAAATCAAGCGTTATCTTGAAAAACCCAGGGACAAAGAATAAAAGCGGTCCAAATAAAAGCTCCTGCCGCAGGCTGAAGTTCTCAGCTTCCGGCAGGAGTTTCCATTTACTCGATGTAGTCCAGCAGGTGTCTTAAATTGCTTACCACAAAATCCGGCTCCGCCTCCCGGAGCTTTTCCACATTTCCCAATCCGTAGGTCACGCCGCAGGTGTAGGTCCCCGCACTTTTTCCCGCTTCGATGTCCGTATAGGAATCCCCTACCATAACTGCATTCCCCGCCGGCTCTCCAAAAGCTTCCAGCGCCTTCAGGATCCCTTCGGGATGGGGTTTCATGTGCTTTAGCCTCTCCGGGGCGATTACCTGCCGGAAATAGTGTTTTACTCCAAGGGCTTCAATAATTTTCAGGGTCTGGGCCTCCGGTTTATTTGTCACCAGGGCCAGTTTCTTATCTTTCAGCTGCTCCAGGGTCTCTTTCACGCCCTCATACAGCCTGGTCTTCAAAACGGCATTTTCCAGATAATACTGCTTGTAAACGGGAAGAGCCTTAAGGACCGTATCCTCGTCGCATTCCTTAAAGCACCGCCGGATCAGGGTTTCAGCCCCATCGCCCACATAGCCGATGATTTCCTCCCTGGATAGAACGGGCCTGCTAAAGCTCTCCAGGGTGTACAGCACCGCATTTGCCAGGTCCTCTCCCGTGTCGGCAATGACCCCGTCAAAATCAAAAATGACTGCCTCTATCTTTTTCTTCATTGCCTGTCTCCAATCCGCATTACCTCACAACCAGGTTGACCAGCTTGCCGGGAACCGCAATGACCTTTACAACCGCCACCCCTTCAATGAGGGCCTTCACCTTTTCGTGATTCAATGCCTCTTCTTCCGTCTTCTGCTTATCCAGGCCCGAGTCGACAAATATCTTCTCCTTGACCCTTCCATTGATCTGTATGGCAATTTCAATCCTATCCTCAACGGTTTTGTTTTCATCCCAGACAGGCCACGCCTGTTGGTTCAGCATCCCCTCATATCCGCATTTCTCCCAGAGCTCCTCGGTAGCATGGGGGGCCACGGGATTCAGTAAAATGAGGAAGGTTCTGAATTCCGCTTTGTTAACGGTTCCCTTGGCATAGAAATCATTGACAAGCGCCATCATGCTGGCGATGGCGGTGTTGAACTTCAGCGTTTCAAAATCCTCGCTGACCTTCTTAATGGTCTTGTTCATATTTATTTCAAGCTCTTTGGAATACTCTTCGCCTTCAACGAGCATGTCCTGCACTCTCCACACCCTGTCAAGGAATCTTCTGCAGCCCTTGACGCCGTTCTGGGACCAAGGCACACTCTTTTCGAAGTCCCCGATGAACATCTCGTACATTCTGAGGGTATCGGCTCCAAGCTCCTCCACCACCTCATCCGGATTAACCACATTGCCCCTGGACTTTGACATCTTCTCATTGTTTTCACCCAGAATCATCCCATGGGAGGTACGCTTCTGATAGGGCTCCGGCGTGGGCACCACCCCGCAGTCAAAGAGGAATTTGTGCCAGAACCTGGAGTACAGCAGGTGAAGCGTGGTGTGCTCCATTCCGCCGTTGTACCAATCGATGGCCGTCCAGTAATCAAGGTTCTCCTTGCTGGCCAGCTCCTCTGAATTGCGCGGGTCGGTATATCTCAGGAAGTACCAGGAAGAACCCGCCCATTGGGGCATGGTGTCCGTCTCCCTCTTGGCGGGGCCTCCGCACTTATGGCAGGTGGTATTTACCCACTCCGCCATATTTGCCAGGGGTGATTCTCCCGTTTCCGTGGGTTCGTAGCTTTCAACCTCAGGCAGCAGCAGCGGGAGCTGATCTTCGGGCACCGGCACCCAGCCGCATTTCTCGCAGTATACCAGGGGAATGGGTTCCCCCCAGTACCTCTGGCGTGAGAATACCCAGTCCCTCAATTTATAGTTGACCTTTTTCTTTCCGATACCTTTTTCTTCGAGCCATTGTGTAATCTTTACTTTGGCATCCTCCACCTGGAGGCCGTCAAGAAAGCCTGAATTTACCATTACACCTTTTTCGATGTCGGTAAAGGCTTCCTTTTCTATATCCCCGCCGGCTACGACTTCGATTACCGGCAGTCCGAATTTTCTGGCAAACTCCCAGTCCCTGGTGTCATGGCCCGGAACCGCCATAATGGCGCCTGTTCCATAAGACATGAGTACATAGTCCGACACCCACACCGGTATTTCCTTTCCGGTGACGGGATTGACGGCGCTTAAGCCCTCAATCCGGACCCCCGTCTTCTCCTTCACCAGTTCCGTTCTTTCAAAATCGGATTTTTTACTGGCATTTTCCCTGTATTCCATAACCTCAGGGAGGTTTTCTATTTTGTCCTTCAGCCTGTCAATCATGGGGTGCTCGGGGGATATGACCATATAGGTGGCACCGAACAAGGTGTCGGGCCTTGTGGTATATACCCGCAAAACCTCTCCGTCGCTGACCTTGAAGTCAACCTCCGCCCCTTCCGATCTTCCGATCCAGTTTTTCTGCTGGATCTTCACCCGCTCTATGTAGTCCAGCTGGTCCAGGTCATCGATAAGCCGCTCGGCATATTCGGTGATTTTCAGCATCCACTGGTTTTTGACCTTTCTTACAACTTCACTGCCGCAGCGCTCGCAAACTCCGTTGACAACCTCTTCGTTTGCCAGACCCACCTTGCAGTCGGTGCACCAGTTGATGGCACTTTCCTTTTTATAGGCAAGGCCTTTTTCAAACAGCTTTAAGAATATCCACTGGGTCCATTTATAGTAATTGGGATCGGTGGTGTTGATTTCTCTGGACCAGTCAAAAGAAAAGCCCAGGGCCTTCAGCTGTCCTTTGAATCTTGCCACATTTCTCTCGGTTACGATTCTCGGATGAATTTTATTCTTGATCGCATAGTTCTCCGTAGGAAGACCAAACGCATCCCAGCCGATGGGGTAAAGGACATTATACCCTTGCAGCCTTCTTTTTCTGGCCACAATGTCCAGCGCGGTATAAGGCCTGGGATGTCCCACGTGCAGTCCCTGTCCCGACGGGTAGGGGAATTCAATCAATGCATAGTATTTGGGCCTGGATTTATCCTCAGAAGCAAAAAACGTGCCTTCCTTATCCCATATATCCTGCCATTTCTTTTCAATTTCCTTCGGATTATATTCTGACATCTCATATCCACTTCCTTAATCTATATATTTATATGTGCACCGATCTACTTCCGGGATAGAATTCCATCACTCCAGAGCCTTTCAAGGTTATAGAAGGATCTGTCCTCTTCGTGGAAGACATGCACAACAACCTCACCGTAGTCCATCAGTATCCATCTGGCGCTTTCATAGCCCTCCTTGTGGAGAAACCTGATTCCTGCTTCGCCCAGTTTGAATTCCACTTCATCTGCCAATGCTTTTATATGTGTTGTTGAGGTTCCGTTGCAGACGACGAAATAATCTGCAAGAATGGTAACATCCCTTATATCGATAACATTGATATCTTTGGCCTTTTTGCCCTCCAGTGCCTCAACCGTTTTATCCACCACTGCTTTTGAATCCAATTGGCTGATCCTTCCTTTCCTTTTATCTTTCAAAATTAACTTTTGGTTCGCGGTTATTATATCACTTATTTATGTACTTTGGGAATAAAAATCCATACATTATGGTTTATAGTCGTCTCCTATTTTTATCGTAACGTCAAACCTGGAAGCGGGATCAGGCCATTTTGATACGGTTCCTCCCTTGAGAATGCCCTGTATGGCGGCTCCCGCCTTCTTGTCGTTCCTCTCGATGATCATCGTCTTCATGGGCTCATTTGAACTTCCGTTGCCCGCGCTGACTTCATAGCCGTTTGCCTCAAGGGTGGTTTTTATCTCCTCTGCCAGGTTCTTGATGCCGGAAAAGTTTATGACCTCCACCTTTATCTTGGTTTTACCGGCGTCTCCCGTGTTCGGCATGGCCTCGCCGTAATCCTTCTTCTCTACCTTTTGTTCGGGAGGCCTTTCGTAGGTCAAGGTTTTCATTTCGTCATCCTTCTCCTCCTCGGAGGGATTCTTCGTCGGAACCGGCGTTTTTACGGTAGTATCCTCTTTAATGGTGGCAACGGATTTTTGAAACACCCTTGCGTCCTTGACAAAATTTGCTGTGACAATGGATCCCATTGCAAGCAGCAAAAAGGACCCGGCAATAATAAATACAAGATTGAAAAAAAGCTTCCTGTTCATTGTAGAATGACCTCTCTCCCACAACCTATTTCATTTTCTTTTCCAGTATCAAAGAATTCCTTGCTTCCAGGGTATCCGGGTGGATTAACCCGCCTCTTGACATGACATGCTTCATGGTTTTCTCCAGTGAAAGCAGTACGGCTTCGTTCAAGTCCCTGGAAGTGGCCTGCCTTAAATCCTCTACCCCGTAAAATGTCCTGCCGGGCTCTATGCTGTCTGCCAGAAAAATGATCTTGTCAAGGAGGCTCATATTGCTGCACCCCGTCGTATGATACCTTATGGAGCTTAATATTTCCTCATCCACCACGTTGTATACCGCCCTGGCAAGCTCGGCTCCGAGGGCTCCGTGCAGCAATTCCGGCTGCATCCTTGCTATGGCTTCAACCGCTACGCCATATTTCCTGCAGAGATCAAACAGCTCCTCACCTTTTATATCCCTGGCGCAATCATGAAGCAGCCCCGCCAGAGCGGCCTTCGACGCATCCATGCCATGGGCCTGTGCCAGATCCACAGAAGTCTTCATCACATTGATGGAATGTACAAATCTTTTCGGTGTCAAAACCTTTTCCAGTTTACTGCTTATATCTGTTAAATCCATAATTTCCTTAGCCCCGGCTCTACAAAATTAATACAAATATAGACCTTTTTTGCTTATAATAAGTTCCACATTTTCAGGCACAAGATATTTCACCGATTTCCCCTCCTGGACCCGCTTTCTGATGCCCGTGGAGGAGATATCAATCAGCGGAACCTCCACCGTATGTATTTTTGCCATGTACCTATTCCTTAAACGTTCAATCTCCCCGTCAAAGCCGTTTTTATCAAAGCCCGGCCTGAATACTGCGATAAACTCGCACAGCAAAAATACTTCCTGAAAATTCTTCCATGCCATTAAATCGTGAATTACATCGGCCCCTATGATGAAAAACAGCTTTGCATCGGGCTCCAGCGCAGCTTTAAGCTGAGACAGGGTATCTACGGTATAAGTATAGCCCTCCCTGTCAATCTCAATCCGTGAAACCTGGAAAGAAGAATTGGACTTCACGGCTTCCGTGAGCATTGTATACCTGTCTTCGGGAGAAGATACCCTTAAATTGTCCTTATGGGGTGGTTGTCCTACAGGAATGAAAAGTACCCGGTTAAGCTGGAATTCCTCCCTGACTGCTTCTGCAACGATTAAATGCCCAAAATGGACGGGATCGAAGGTCCCCCCCATTATCCCGATTTTTTTACTGTTTTCTTTCATATATCTTCCTTCAGCTCGCATATATATAGTAGCTTCGCTCATTATAACACAATGTGGGACAATCTTAAAGACAAACCTTGACTAAGCTCTTTTGGAAAACCTTCCGATAAATAGGATGAAAATTAAAATTGCAAAGGAGATGCTTATTTTATGGCTGACAGCAATTCCTATGACATTAAACAGAAACTAATGGAAATGCAGAACATGCTGCTGAAGGATGCTTTAAAAAACCCTCAGGCAGCACCGGCAGAAGCGCCGCCGCCTGCGAAACAGGAGGAAAGCAGCACACCCTCCGATGATGTGCTGAGCCTGCTTAAGGATATTCGATCCACACAGCAAAAAATACTGCGTCTTGTGGAAGAAATTAACGGGAAAATCAGGTAAAACAGGGGACGGTTTTTACGCCCGGTTAAACTTTAACCGGACATAAAAACCGTCCCCGTTCCGCTTATTTCTTCCCTATATCTTTTCGATAGTGCATGTCTTTGAATTCTATCCCGGCAACGCCCTCATAGGCCTTTTGAATAGCTCCTTCCAGGGTTGCCGCTACCGCCGTCACTCCCAGCACCCGGCCGCCGGCAGTGTAGTACTTGCCGCCTTCCCGCCTGGTTCCCGCATGGAAGACTGCCATTCCCTCCTTGCTTTCTACCTCTTCGACACCGCTGATGGCATACCCCGTTTCATACTTTCCGGGATAACCTCCCGAAGCCATGATGACGCATACCGCCCCATTGTCCTCCCAGCCGATGTCCAGCGTATCCAGCTTTTCATCGATTACGGCGTCGAATATTTCCACCAGGTCGGTTTTCAGCCTTGGCAGCACCACCTGGGTCTCCGGGTCTCCAAACCTGGCATTGTACTCCAATACCTTGGGTCCCTCTTCCGTCAGCATCAGTCCGAAGTAGAGCACCCCCTTGAAGGTCCTTCCCTCGCTGTTCATGGCATCCACCGTGGGTTTGTATATATTCTCCATGCAGTATTCTGCAATCTGGGGAGTATAAAGCCTGCTGGGCGAGAAGGTTCCCATACCGCCGGTATTCAGTCCCTGGTCGTTGTCCAGCGCCCTTTTGTGGTCCTGGGAGCTGACCATGGGTACAACGGTCTTTCCATCGGTAAATGCCAGCACCGACACCTCCGGGCCAACCATAAACTCTTCAATGACCACCCTGCTCCCCGCATCCCCGAACACCTTGTCCTCCATGATGGAATTTACGGCCTCACAGGCCTGGTCAAAGTCCTGGGCGATGATCACCCCTTTTCCCAGCGCCAGCCCATCGGCTTTCACCACGGTGGGATAACTGGAATGTTTCAGATACTCAATGGCCTGCCCGCTTGTGTCAAAAACCTCATAGCCTGCCGTGGGAATGCGGTATTTTTTCATCAGGTCCTTGGAAAAGGCCTTACTGGCTTCCAATATGGCCGCGTTCTTTCTGGGTCCGAAGGTCCGGATGCCCTTCTGCTCCAGGGCGTCCACCATCCCGGCTGCCAGCGGGTCGTCGGGTGCAACCATTACCATATCCAGTTTCTTCTCAACTGCAAATTTGACCATGCCTTCAATATCCAGGGCTTTTATGGGCACACACTCCGCCAGGGCGGAAATCCCCCCGTTTCCCGGAGCACAATACAATTTTTCAATCCGGGGGCTTTGGGCCAGCTTCCACACGATGGCATGCTCGCGCCCTCCGCCTCCAACCACAAGAATCTTCATACCTTCCTCCTTAAATCTTCCATCCTCCAAAGGCTATGGAAAAATCGTCAGATGCGAGTAGTGCTAGGCGCAAGACGCAGATGAGGAGCGCAGCGTATGCTTTATACGTGAGCACCGAACAAGTCTTGCAACAACGCAATACGACGCAGATCACGATTTTTCCTAATGCTTGAAATGGCGCATCCCGGTAAACACCATCGCAATACCGTACTTGTTGCAGGCTTCAATGGACTTCTCATCATTGACCGAGCCACCCGGCTGGATGATGGCGGTTATACCCGCGGCCGCAGCGGCTTCGACGCAATCCGGGAAAGGGAAGAAGGCATCGGAGGCAAGCACCGCTCCTTTGTTTCTCTCTCTTCCATACTCAATGGCAATCTTTGCGGCCATGATCCTGTTTGTTTGCCCCGGCCCTACGCCCAGGGACTGTTTGTTTTTGGCGACGGCAATACCGTTGGACTTGGTGTGCTTGACCACCTTCATGGCAAACAGCAGGTCTTCCAGTTGCTCGTCTGTGGGCTTTTTCTCCGTCACATACTTGATGTCCTCGGAATTTACCAGCTCATTGTTGTAGTTCTGCACCAGCAGGCCTCCGGCTACCTTTTTCATGTCATAGCTTCCTGCCGGGAGCTTGGCCGAGATGTTGTCCAGCTGCAGCAGCCGGATGTTCTTCTTCTGTGTCAGTATTTTTACCGCCTCTTCCGAAAAGGACGGGGCAATGACGATTTCAACAAAAATCTTATTGATCTCTTCCGCCGTTTTGGAATCGATTTCCCTGTTGGCGGCGATGATCCCCCCGAAAATGGATACGGGATCGGCCTCATAAGCTTTTACATAGGCCTCATGGATGCTTTTGGCACTGGCAACTCCACAGGGATTCGCATGTTTTATGGCTGCAACGGTGGGCTCGTCGAATTCTTTCAAAAGCTCCAGGGCACCGTTGGTGTCGTTGATGTTGTTGTAGGACAATTCCTTGCCGTGAAGCTGTTTTGCCGAAGTGATGCAGCCGATGTTGGCACCGATTTCCTTGTAGAAGACCGCTTTCTGGTGGGGATTCTCACCATAGCGCATTTCTTGTACCTTTTCAAAGGTGAGGGAAAGGGTCTCCGGAAAAAACTCTTCTCCCAGCTTGTCCCTGAGGTATTTTGCAATGAGGGTGTCATAATGGCTGGTGTGTTCAAAAACCTTATAGGCCAGCTTGAATTTCGTCTTGACCGACACTTCCTCCGCCGCCTTCAATTCCTCAAGCACTTTCCGGTAATCTGCAGGGTCTACCACCACCACCACATCCTGGTAGTTCTTGGCGGCGGCCCGCAGCATTGTAGGCCCGCCGATGTCGATATTCTCGATGGCCTCCTCAAGCTCCACGTGGCCTTTAAGAATGGTCTGCTTGAAGGGATAAAGATTGATGATCACCAGGTCGATGGGTTCAATTCCCAGTTCTTTTATCTGCCGCATGTGCTCCGGATTTTCCCTCATGGCCAGCAGTCCTCCGTGCACATTGGGGTGAAGAGTCTTTACCCTGCCGTCAAGGCATTCGGGAAAGCCTGTCAAATCCGAAACATTGATTACCTTGACCCCTGCATCATTTAATGCTTTTGCCGTTCCTCCGGTGGATATTATTTCAACCCCAAGACCGGCCAGCTCCTTTGAAAGCTCCACGATGCCGGTTTTATCCGAAACGCTTATCAACGCGCGCTTTATCACCCGTTATCCGCCCCTCTCTTTATTCTTTAATATTTATATTGAAATTTATCTTCGATAATTACTTTCCTGCCTTCAACCGAAAGCCTGCCCTCGGCAAAAAGCCTGACGGCCTCGGGGAGTATCTCCCACTCAGCCTCCGTCATTACCCTCTTCTGCAGCGTCCCGGGAGTGTCACCCGCTTTGATATCCACGGCTTTCTGCAGGATAATGGGACCTGCGTCGGCTTCCAGTTGTACGAAATGCACCGTGGCGCCCGTTACCTTTACTCCGTATTCCAGAGCCTTCTCATGGGGTATCAGCCCGTAATAGCCCTTTCCGCAAAAGGATGGAATCAGTGATGGATGCACATTGATGATTCTGTTCTCATAGCCTTTGATGAACCCCTCTCCCAATATGGAGAGAAAGCCCGCCATTACCACCAGCTCCACCCCGTTTTCCCTGAAATGCTCCAGGAGGGCTTTGTCATAGGTTTCAAGGGTAGTAAAGTCCTTTCTTGCAATGCAGGTTGAGGGAATATCATGCTCTTGTGAACGTTCCAGTGCGTAGGCACCCGGCTTGCTTGAAACAACCGTTGCGATGGCTGCGTCTTTGATATAGCCGCTTTTGATCTTATCGATCAAAGCCTGCAGGTTGGTTCCGCCGCCGGAAACCAGTACCCCGATCCTCAACATAGCTCCACCCCGGACTCACCCTCAACAATGTCGCCGATAACGTAGGCTTCGCGGGTTTCCCTGTTCAGATAATCCGCCACTTCGTCCGCAATGTGGCCCTCAACCGCCAGCACCATCCCAATGCCCATATTGAAGGTGTTGTAGATGTCCCGCTCCTTAATATCCCCCAGTGTCTGCAGGAGATTGAAAATGGGAAGCACCGGCCAGGTACCCTTGTTTATTTTTACCCTCAGCCCCTCCGGCACCATCCTTGGAATATTCTCAATGAAGCCTCCGCCGGTGATATGGGATATCCCTTTGATTTCATATTTCTCCTTAAGGTCAAGGATGGTTTTGACATAGATCTTTGTGGGCTTTAAAAGCTCTTCTCCCAGACTGGTTCCGACCGCTTCGATATGCTCCGACAGGTTTTCGACCCTTGGGCTGAGCAGCTTCCGCACAAGGGAGTATCCGTTGCTGTGTATCCCTGAAGATGCAATTCCGATGAGCCTGTCTCCCGCTTTTATATTTTTCCCGTCAATGATCCTGCTTCTGTCGACGATACCTACCGCAAAGCCTGCCACGTCATACTCATCCTCAGGGTAAAATCCCGGCATTTCGGCGGTTTCACCGCCAATCAGCGAACAGCCCGCCATCACACAGCCCTCGGCAATTCCCTTGACGATCTCGGCCACTTTCTCCGGCTTGTTTTTTCCCACGGCGATATAATCAAGGAAAAACAGGGGCTCGGCGCCGCTGCAAACGATATCGTTCACACACATGGCAACACAGTCGATGCCGATGGTATCGTGCCTGCCCATCAAAAAGGCCAGCTTGAGCTTTGTTCCCACGCCGTCTGTGCCTGAAACCAGCACCGGCTCTCTGTATTTTTCTTTATTTAACGAAAATAACCCGCCAAAACCTCCGATATCGGTGATCACTTCCGGCCTGAAGGTCTTTTTTACATGGGTGCGCATGAGCTTCACGGCTTCGTACCCGGCTTCAACATCAACACCTGCGTCTTTGTACGTGGTCATGGTATACCTCCGATTCTTTCTTTATATTTTAGTTCTCCGCCTTTTATCCGCAGCCTCCGCAAGAATATTTGCTGCCTTCACCGGGAACATCCATCGGGTACTCTCCTGTAAAGCAAGCCGTACAGAAACCGCACTTCGAGCCTATGGGGGTTTTTACCAGGCCTTCTAAGCTCAGGTACCCCAGGCTGTCGGCTCCGATCATCTCCCTTATTTCTTCCAGCATCAGGTTGGATGCCACCAGCTGCTGCCGTGAAGGCGTATCGATACCGAAGTAGCAGGAGAATTTGATGGGAGGAGAGCTTACCCTCATATGAACTTCCCTGGCGCCTGCATTTTTAAGTATTTGTACGATTCTCTTGGTGGTGGTTCCCCGTACGATGGAATCATCGATCATGACAATTCTTTTTCCTTCCACCGAGCTTTTTATGGCATTCAGCTTAATTCTCACGCCCGTCTCTCTCTGGGTCTGATCCGGCTGTATGAAGGTCCTTCCCACATACCGGTTCTTTATCAGTCCCTGTCCGTAAGGGATGCCCGATTCCATGGAGTAGCCCACGGCGGCCGTAAGCCCCGAATCCGGCACGCCGATCACCAGATCGGCTTGGACAGGATGTTCTTGTGCAAGTCTTCTTCCGGCTTCCATCCTGGCCTGCTGCACACTGGCTCCGTCAATAAAGCTGTCGGGCCTGGCAAAGTAAACGTATTCAAAAATACATACCTTTGACTCCTGCGCCACCTCCGTCTGAATGGAGGTCAGCCCGTTTTCATTGATAACGACAATTTCACCGGGTTTTACGTCCCGCACATACTCGGCGCCCACAGCGTCCAGGGCACAGGTCTCGGAAGCCAGTATATACGAATTTTCCAGCAGCCCTATGCAAAGAGGTCTTATCCCGTGAGGGTCCCTTATGCCGATGAGCTTTCTGGGAGTGAGCAGTACAATGGCGTAGGAGCCCCGGATGTCGTTCATCATTTTCATTATGGCCCCTTCAATGTTGTTGGTGCTTATTCTATACCTTGAAATCAGATTCACAATGACTTCCGAATCGATGGTCGTCTGAAAAACGGTGCCCGTCTCCTCCATCTTTTCACGAATTTCCGCGGCGTTTACCAGGTTTCCGTTGTGGGCCAGCGCCATCTGACCGTTCCTGTACTTTATCACGATGGGCTGGGCATTCTCACGCAAGCTGGCACCTGTGGTGGAATAGCGCACATGCCCGATGGCGATCTGCCCCTTGAGGTGGTCGAGGACAACCCGGTTGAATATTTCGGGAACAAGCCCCATGTCCTTGTGGTACAAAATCGTTCCGTTGTCGTTGACGGCGATGCCGGCACTTTCCTGCCCCCTGTGCTGCAGGGCGTAAAGCCCGTAATAGGTCAGGTGGGCCACCTCATGCCGCTCAAAATTGTAAACACCAAAAACGCCACACTCTTCGTTCAATTTATCCAATCTTATATCTTCATACATAGTCAATCCCCATTTCTATAGCTCGGACAATTTTTTCTGCAGGGCTTCATTTTTTTCTTCCACCTTTTTTGCCAGCTTTTCTTTATATTCCTTCATCTTGTCCCTCAGCTCCGGGTGAGCCACAGACAATATCTGTACCGCCAGCAGCGCGGCATTGTCCGCTCCGTCCACGGCAACGGTGGCCACCGGTATTCCGCTCGGCATCTGAACGATGGAGAGCAGCGAATCCAGTCCATCCAGGGTAGAGGATTTTATCGGCACTCCGATGACCGGCAGCGGCGTATAGGCCGCCAGAACCCCGGGTAAATGAGCTGCTTTCCCCGCAGCCCCGATGATGACGTCGACCCCGTTGGCTTCCGCATTTCTGGCAAATTCAGCGGCTCTTTCGGGAGTTCTGTGGGCGGAACATACCATGGCCTCCACCAGAACACCAAAGGATTTGAGCAATTTGATGCAGCTCTTCATTGTTGAGAAATCCGAATCGCTTCCCATGACGACAGCGACTTTTGCGTCTTTCGACATACACATAATCATAACCTCCAGAAAGAAATATATTCGACTTCAGATTTTTTTAAAGCATTTGGAAAAATGCCTTTAAAAAATCTGAAGTCCGTCTGTTAAGGCGGACTTCAGTGTCATTCTTCTATATTTTCACAACCGCGAACACGAAGTTGAGAATGAACAGCAGCGTTACAATGTACATGATGGGGTGTACTTCCTTTGCCTTCCCCTTTACCAGTTTTGTTATGACGTAGAAGAGGAAGCCGGCGGCAACACCGTTTGCTATGCTGTAAGTGAAGGGCATGATTACCGCGGTGAAGAAGGCGGAAGCCGCATCTTCAAAGTCATCCCATCTCACCTTGGCGATGGATTCCATCATCAGGATACCCACAACGATCAGTGCCGGGGCCGTGGCCGCAGCAGGCACGATGCCTACCAGCGGAGCGACGAAAAGTGACGCCAGGAACAGTATGGCCACCACCACCGAAGTGAGGCCTGTTTTTCCGCCGGCACCGATACCGGCCGCACTTTCTACATAAGTCGTCGTATTGCTGGTTCCCATCAGTGCGCCGATGGATGTTGCCGTGGCATCTGCAAACAGGGCCTTGTCAAGTCTTGAAGAAAAACCTTTTCCCTTGTGCAGGGCTTCTTCATCTTTTGCATCGAATATGCCGGTTTTCCTACCGGTCCCAAGGAAGGTCCCTATGGTATCAAAGGTATCGGAAAGGCTGAAGGCCAAAATTGTCGTTAAAACCAGGAAGATCTTGCCGGGTTCCGCAAAGAGGCCGGCCAGGTCAAGCTGCAGGAAGGTGGGTGCCAGGGATGGAACAGCAAAGCCCATGCCGGACAGGTTTACATTTGTAACTCCCATGGGTATGCCGATGATGGTGGTGCCTATGATTCCGATCAATATGGAGCCTCTAACTTTAAGAAGCATCAGGACAACTGTCAGTATAACTCCGATCAATGCAAGCAGCGAAACCTTGTCGCTGAAATTTACCAGGGCGGGAATTACGTCCTTTGCCACAACGCCTCCGTCGTCCATCTTTGTGAGGATGTTGGGAGCTTCGGAGGTAAAGTTGAGGAAGTGAGCTTCTTTTAGCCCTATGTAGGCAATAAACAATCCAATACCGCCGCTGATGGCATACTGTAAGGATTCGGGAATTGCCTCAATGATCATCTTTCTTACTCTTGTTACCGTAATGAGAATATTTATGATACCGCAGATAAATACCATGGCTAACGCCTGCTGCCATGAAAAGCCCAGACCGAAGCAAACGGTAAAGGTGAAGAAGGCATTCATTCCCATGCCTGGCGCCTGAGCGTAGGGCACATTGGCAACGAAGCCCATGATCAAAGTAGCGATGGCAGCTGCGAGGATTGTTGCTACGGTTACCGCCCCCTTGTCCATTCCGGTGGCCGAAAGGATGTTGGGGTTTACAAAAATTATGTAGCCCATCGTTACAAAAGTCGTAATACCGGCAATAATTTCTGTTCTCACATTGGTGCCATACTGCTGAAGTTTAAAGAACTTATCCATACTGAACTGACCCCTCCCAAAATAATTTTGCTTGCAATTTTAATGGACAAACGTCCAATCAAGCCGCAATAAAAGCTCTGGAATCCGAACATAATCAGTTAAAGAAATTATCTAAATCCGCATATTCCGCTCCCGGCCCCACAAATCAAGTTTGCAAGGTTCGCAGGCATAGAACCCGCACGTCCACAGGAAATCATCGTCCAAATTACATAACTATACTATCAAAAACTCCTGTAGTTTGTCAATGAAAGAACACAATAAAATACGAACATTAATACGGAAGCCGTAATTAATATTCGTATTTACAGGTAATTATTCATTCAATTGCTGTTATGAATTGCCCTTCACCGCTTCAAGTCCCTTTCGTTCTTAAAGAAACTTCAGAAGGAAAACGATCAGAGGTATGGTGACCGCACTTAGAATCGTAGAAAAGAATACCCCCTCCGTAGCGAACCTGTAGTCCGAGTCATGCTGTGCGGCCACAGCCGCCACGATGGTGCCGCAGGGCATGGCCAGTTGAAGTACAAGTATCTCTTTAATAAAGATATCGATGCCGCTTCCTGCCCATTTCAGTATCAAAATCGCCGCAGCAGGCACCAGCAGCAGCTTAAAAAAGGACAATAGCATCAGGGGATACCGTTTGAAGATATCCGACATGCTTTTAAATCTGACTTCTGAAAGAATCAACCCGATAAATACCATGGACAGGTAAATTGTGGTTTTCCCCAGGGGGCCGAAGGTATTGATCAGCAGGTCGTAGATTCCTCTGGCAAAAGGGTGTGCGTTTTCGACATAGCCTTTGAAATTTGTGAGTATAAAGACCATTCCCAGGGCAAAAGCCACGGTGTTGCCGTTTATCAGATGCTTCAGGTTGTCCCTCCACCTGCTGGTGTTGTGCTTGTTGGCCAGATAAACTCCCAAAGTCCATAAGAGGGTGTCATTGGAAAGATTGAAAAAGACGGCGTAAATGATGCCCTTTTCCCCATACAGCGTGAGCAGCAGCGGGTAAGCCAGAAACATGACGTTTCCGAACATGGAAAGCATTTTATAGATATTGGCGGTGGAAGCTTCCAGGCTGACCCACTTCGAAGTTATTACACTTATAAAGAAAGCGAGTAAAAGGAATGCGATCCCCAGGAGATACAGCACCGCTCCGTCGGCAAGCATTTTGGGGGTGAAGCTGTAATCTGCCATTGTGGTTACAATCAAAATCGGCGCCGTCAGCTTTACCACAACTTTGGAAAGCACCATACCCGAGCTTTCCGGAAGGTATCGGGTCCTTCCCGCCGTAAAACCCGTCAGAGCTAATAAAACCAGGGTTACGATCTGATATATTATTTTGAATAGAGCTTCCTGTTCCTGCATTCTTTGACCTCGTATCATTTTTGTTATTTATCCATGATTGCTTCTTTCAATTATACGCATCTCTTCCGGGATTGACAACGTTATTTGCCGTTATGAAATATCAAAAACTCCTTTTACCCCTTCCATTCACAACTTATATCCTTTTTCCGGCATAAACATGCCCCTATCAACGATTGATAGGGGCCGTATTCCTCTTTCACAGACCTCAGTAAATCTTTATATATTCCACATTGTACTCCGCGGGACTGGCTGAAGTTCCCTTCCCCCAGAATTCGACCCTGTCGGCCGTGGTATTGGCCGCCAGATTCCACGTTGCCTCGGCGGTCCAGCTCGGATTCGTACTGCGCTTGGAATAGAGTGACGCCGCGCCGTCGTTGACGACAATTTTATAATCCACCCACTCATACATGGCAGAGGTGCTCCTGACCTTGGTCCAGCTGCCGCTGTCCGTCAGCGCATACATCCCGTCGACATGCCTCTGGAACATCAGCCTTTTGGCCCCGTCACAGATTTTGAGTCCCAGGTCTTCCACACCGGAATAACTTGTGACGCACGCCTTGAACTCCACCGTATACCTGCCGGGAATGCTCCTGTCCGTTCTGTATACATTGGTTACCGCATTGGAAGTGTCCTTGATATGGAGCTGTCCTGCAGGAGATATTTCCTTGGTCCCGGAACCGCTGACCGACCACCCGGACAGACTGTCAAAGCTTTCATCCAGTATCATGGGGCTGGGGCCATCGGTCAGGTTGTCGGTGCCGCCGGTCAGCCATTCCAGGTTGAAACGGGCATACTGCAGTCCGCTTCGCTCGTAGAGGACACCGATGTTCATGTCCGCTTGAACCACCAGGTCCGAATAGGCGCCGGTCCCATTGATCAGCCTGCTTTTCGCCCAGGTTGCACCTTCGTCATAGCTGAGTTTTACGGTAAAAGTGCCCCTGCTGGATGTGCTGGCCGGATTGCTGAACAAAATCCGGTTGGTTCCGTAAGCCGCCGCATGGGTATACCGCAGAATGCTGGCCTGGCATACGGGCTCAGGAAGATCCTGGTTGTAAGTGACAGCTCCCCAGGTAGCTCCCCCATCGGTGCTGATGGACTCAGCCCTGTACCTTTGCCCCGTCCCCTGATTCCTCATGTTGATCAGTACATTTCCATTGCTCAATTGCACGGCTTCGCATTCGTTTGTACCATTCTGCGGAACAGTTCCCCCAAGGGTCCAGGTCTGTCCGTGATCGTCGGAGTAGAAGCTGTGGCTGCGGTAGACGCCATCGGGAGTAGAATGATTAGCCACGAACAGCAGCCTCCCGGCATAGGTTCCCGTTGTAAGCTGTATATTGTGGCCGGGCGTAATGGCATACCATCTCCAATCTTCGGAGAAGGTGTAATTATATCCCCCTGCGGTTTCATTGGGGCGGTGCACCGATGCGGTGATGTTCACCGGCGCACTCCAGGTAGCTCCGTTGTTGTCGCTGTATTTTACCATGACTTCCCGGACGCCGGTTCCGTTTTTTATGGTGCCTTCATCATTTTTTGCAATATTGTAGGCCAGCCAGATTCTGTTGGGATGGGCCGGGTCCATGGTATCCACTACCGGTCCCGGATTTCCCGCCTGGTAGGTTCCGTTGTCCGCCACCACCTGCAGTGCACTCCAGGTAGCTCCATTGTCGCTGCTTCGCTTCATGACAATATCAATGTCTCCGTAGTCTCCCGCGCTATTGACACGCCCTTCGCAGAAAGCAAGCAGATCGCCGTTGCCCGCTTTTATCACCGCCGGTATGCGGTAAGTGTTATAGCCTCCCGTTCCGTTTGTAAATACATTCTGCTCGTTGTAGTACTCCGCTGCCGCCTGGACCGTTGCGGGATGCAGAAACCCACCTGTACTCAGAAAAATGACAGCCAGACAGATTGAAGCAATTTTGAGATAAACCCTTCTTTTTAACATTCTTGAATCCTCCTTTTCAACTTTGGCAAATGAATAGTGATTTTACTGCTTTTATTGATACTGCCCGTATGGTGTTTTCTCCTGTCTTTTCCTCCTTTCCGTCCACTTCCTTCCATACAGGTCCAGAATCCTTACGGTTAAGACTTACCCTTTCACGCCTCCCACCAGGAAGCCTTTTACAAAATACTTCTGGATAAAGGGGTAAACACAAAGGATGGGAAGTGTGCTGATAATGATTACGGCACATTTGATGGATTCTGCCGGAGGCAGGGCGCCGATTTCCGAGGTCTGCGTGTTTATATCGGCAGCGCTTGCCTGCAGCAGAATTCCGCGCATGATGTTCTGCAGAGGCAGTTTTGCATTGTCATTGATGAAAATGGCGGCATAAAACCACTCATTCCAGTGCCATACCGCATAGATCATTCCAACGGTGGCAATGGAGGGAAGGGATAAGGGCAGCACGATCTTGACGAACAGGTCCAAAGGATTGCAGCCGTCGATGGTGGCGGCCTCCTCGATTCCTTCGGGCAGTTGTTGAAAAAATGCCTTCATTATAAAGAAGTACATGGAATTGATGGCAAAGGGCAGGGTAAGGGACCATACGGAATCGGTCAGACCCAGGCTTTTTACCAGCAGGAAATTGGGAATCAAAGGTACGGGAAAAACCACGGCAATGTTGACCATGGCAATTACCAGCCCGCGGCCCGGCAGATAGGTTTTGGAAATCGCATATGCCATTGAGCAGGTAAAAAGAAGCTGCAGGAAGGTTCCCACCGTCACCCTGAAAAGGGTAATCCCGTAAGAGCTGTAAATCCTCGAACCCCCCGCGAGGACCAGCTTGTAGGCCGTAAGATCAAAATTCTGCGGAATCAATATGAAGCTTCCCCGCCGGGCGATTTCATCCTGGGATACGAAGGACGTCATCAGCACCACAAAAAGAGGAAGCAGGAAGGCCAACGAAACCAGGGTAAGGAACAGATTGTTG
This sequence comes from Bacillota bacterium, assembly GCA_023424965.1. Classification (GTDB taxonomy): domain Bacteria; phylum Bacillota; class Clostridia; order Acetivibrionales; family JAFADI01; genus JAFADI01. The sequence goes on along the minus strand of JAFADI010000154.1, from coordinate 7,415 downwards.
CTAATATGAAATGCTTTTTCACCTTTTGCTGCTTGTATCAATGAAATTCCTCCTCAACTATACATACTCTGCTGTCCGAGCTTCTTCGCCAGAGCGTTGGAGCCCACTACCAGAAGCAGGCCGATGACGGACTTAAAAAAGTTCACCGCCGTGGCAAAGGAATATTTGAACTGTTCCAGGCCCGTCCTGTATACGTAGGTATCGATAATATCCCCCACCTGGTAAACCGCCGGGGAATACAGGAGAAGGGTCTCCTCCCAGCCCTCGTTCATAATAACGCCGATGCGGAGAATAAACATGATGACGATGGCAAAGCTGATGCTGGGCAGGGTGATTTTCCATATCTGCTGCCATTTGCTGGCCCCGTCGATTTGGGAAGCTTCATACAGCTGAGGATCCACTCCGGACATTGCCGCCAGATAGATGATGGAGCTCCAGCCTACATTTTTCCACACAATGGCCCCCAACAGGATCCCCCGGAAATAATTGGGGTCCGTCACATAATACCGGGACTGGCCACCGAACAACTGAACGATTTGAGGTACCAGTCCCCCGTTGGTCGAAAAGAGTGTGAACACCAGGCCCGCCAGCACCACATTGGAGATAAAATAGGGCATATAGGAAATGGTCTGAACAACTTTTTTGAAATAGATATTTTTCACTTCGTTAATCAGCACGGCCAGGAAGATAGGAATGGTAAACTCCGCCGCCAGACGGTATACCGCCAGAATGACCGTGTTTTGAAAAATATTCCAGAAGTAATAGGACTGTATGAAATCCCTGAAGTGGCGTAACCCGACCCACTTTCCCGTAAATATAGCCTCCAGCCCTTCAAAAGGGGATAAATCCTTGAAAGCGATGAGGTATCCCCAGAGCGGGATGTAGCGGAAAACCAGGTAATATGCCAGTCCGGGGAAAAGAAGTACATAGAGGAGCTTGTATTTGGACATTTTTCTCAATAGGCCGTTTATACCGGACCGGACCGCCTGGGCGTCCGTTTTTCCATATTTGAGTTTGTGCTCCGAGATTGCCTGTGTTTTCATCCGGCTGTCCTCCTAATTTTTATCCGGACGGCCGTAAAATTCCTTACCGCCGTCCGGACCGGCTTTATACCGGCTATCTTTGTTCCTTATACATTTGTGTGTACGCATCGATCCATTGGTCCAGACCGGCCTTGTACAATTCCTTTACGAAGTTGTCATAGTCGGATATCGGCCGCACGCCCATAATAAATTTGATGGTTTCTTCATCCAGCATACGGGTGATGTCGGCTGCTCCCGGTACCTTATCCTTGATCACTGCCGGATCATAGACCACCCCTGCGTCAAAGGGCATTTTCGCCCGTTTCAAATCGGTGCCTTCCTTTACCAGATATGCCTGATGCCTGGCCTGCTGGGCATTATCTCCATCCACGGCGGTCTCCATGGGAAGCCCGATGGCAAAGGCGTATTCAGCGTAATATCCCTTCTTTTCACCCACGGTTTCGTATTTGAAGGTGCTCTTATCCTTCCACTTCCAGAACCTTCCTTCCGGTCCGTACCAGGTGACCATGTGGTTTTCGGGGCTGGAGTAAATGAAATTCAGCATTTTGACGGCCCCTTCCGGGTTTTTGGATTTTGCGGAGATCAAAGCTCCCTGGGTGGAAGCCGCCTGTGCGGTTTCAGCCTTCCCCTGGGGTCCTTCCAGACCGGCAGCCGGAAACTCGTACACCGCCTCTTTGAAGTTTTTATTCAAATCCCACAGGGACAAGGTGACGTTGGAATACCAGACCGCCGCCGAGCCTACTTTCCCCTGCTTGATAATTTCCCGGATCTTGTCTTTGCTTAAGGACGCGAATTCAGGAAAAATATATCCCTTCTTATACCAGTCGTTCATTTTGCTCAGGAAGTCTTTAAAACCGGGCTGCAATTCCGCCGGCTTTATTTTTCCGTCACTCTTGTCCAGCCAGTTGCTGTAGCCATATTCGGTAAAAGCTCCCATAAAGGTATTGTGAAGTCCCTTGGAGGAATGCTTCCCTGCAATATCCGCCAGCATGGGAATTGTTCCGTCTCCCCCCGGTTTCTTATCTTTGAAGTCCTTCAACACGGCTTCTGTTTCTTCAATGGTTTTGGGCATTTCCAGGTTCAGCTGCTTTAGCCAGTCGGCGCGCAGCCACAGGGGGTTTCCCAGAAAAGGAGTGATTCTGGGCACGCCCCAGGTCTTTCCGTTCTTATCGGTCATTGCCTCCCAGGATTCCTTCGGCCAGGCTTTTTTTATGTCGGGTCCCACTTTGTCCAGATAGGAATTAATGGGGATAATGACGTTTTTGGAAGAATATTCGGGCCATTTACCCCAGAAGATGTCAATGCTCTCTCCCGATGCGATCAGCATATTCAACTTCTGATCCTCGTTTCCCGGCGGAGGCACCATCACTTCCACTTCAAATCCCGAATTTTCCTTCATCCACTTTTTTACCTCTTCCAACAATTCCTTATCGGCTCCCGATTCCGACCCGGGTCCCGCAATAGAACCGCTGTTATTATAGACCACCAGCTTTCCGCCCGAAGTCGTCCCTGCCTGAGCCGAGGGAGAAGCAGCCGCATTCTGCTGTGCTTTTCCGGCATCATTACATCCTGCTGTTAAAACCGAAAATCCGAGAGTGAATCCCACAACGATGGAAATAAATCTTTTTTTCATTCTGATGGACCTCCTTTAAATATTAACTTGTATGGTTCGTTTTGCTTGGCTGCCTCGCAACCTTAGGATAGCACAGCAGACACTGCGAAAAAATAGCAGAGTTTTTACGTGAATGGATCGATTTTTGACGATGTAAAGAATTTATACATTTCCGGGTTTCAGTATCATTGGGTCTTAACATCACCCGTGTAGAGCTGCCGGTATTCCCCTGGAGTCACACCGGTGTGTTCTTTGAAAAGTTTTATAAAATAATTGGCGTTGGTATATCCCATATGTTCACAAAGCTCTTTTACCTTCATATCCGATTCAATTAGAAGGACCTTGCTTTTTTCAATACGAAAAGCGGTCAGATATTCCATAAAGTTTTTTCCCGTGGCCTCTTTAAAGATGCGGCTCAGGTAGGCCGGATTCAAGTGCAGCTTTTCGGCCAGATACTCCAGTGATACATTCCTTCCGCAGTCCAATTCCAGCAGCTTGCCTATTTCATCCACATGCCGGTTGCTTTTCTCGGCCACGGCGGAACGGACGTGGTTGGCAGCCACCTCAAACAGCTTTTCAAACCAGCGGATGATGTTTCCGAAATTATCGATGGCCGCCAATTCGGCATACAGGTTGGTATGCTGTCCGTAGACGACCTTCAAATCCAGTCCCAGGCTCAACAGGGTTTCCACCACCCCGTCCAGAAGACGGATGTATAGCTGCTGTGCCTGGTAATAGTCCATTCTTTCGTCCTGCAGGACAATATCCTTCAAGATCTCCAGGAAAAGCCGGTGGGCATTTTCTTTATCGCCATTCCGGATATAATGGTGGAGGTTCGCCTGCTTTTCCCTGGGAAAAGTGTGATTGCCTCCTGTACGCAGCCTCAAGTCACCGATATAGATCACTTCGCCGCTTCCTATGATCAAACGGTGTTTCAGCGCTTCCTCCGCCTCCCCGAACGCCCTTTCCAGATCATCCACCGAAGGACAGTAGTCCCCCACGCCGATGGTACAGGACAATCCCAGCTTTTCCTTGATTGCTTCCTTTAGCTGTTTTGCAGCGAAAAACAACCGGTGGAATTCTTCCGGCTCCAGGTTCAGGATCGCAGTGATTTTCCCTTCCTCCGTTTCACACAGCACCCGGTTGGGAAAAGGCAACGCCTCTTCACAGATTTCCAGCAGCCTCAGCTTCTGTACACTGTAAAGTTCCATCTTCCCCTTAAGCTCCCGCAAATCATCCAGCGCCGTGGTCATAACCGCCAGGCCTGTCAGCTCCAGGGGAATCTCCAGAAAATGAAGCCTTTCCCGGATCTCCTCCCGGGAATAGGAATGTCCCTTGAGCAGGGAAAGAACGAATTTCTCCCGGTAGGCGGGAAGACTTTTTTCAAGCTTCTCTTCCATGACCTCCCGTTCGTCCAGAACCTCGCTCAGGGTTGTCCGGATGACATCCAGTTCGCCCAGTTTCTGATTTCCACTGTTCCGGTTCCCCGCCGGCTTTTCTCCCAGCATCTGAAGAATGGTGCGGATGGGCCTGTATAAAGACCTCAAGGACATCAGGGCCACTACCAGCACCAGAAAAACAAGGACAAGAGCCACGGCGGCGATCAGCGCCAGTATGCCGTTCATTCCTTCGTAATAGGAACGGAGTGCATTTGCGCTGACATACCTCCAGCCGGTGCTTTCGGCAGCAAGTCCGCTGAACAGGTACTGGCTTTGGTCAATCTCACGGATGGCAAAACCGTCACCCCGGCTGTAATCCGCCTCAAGGGAAAGCTGCCGCACCGCGCTGCTATAAAAAGAATCTTTGCGGTCATAAAGGATGGGTGTCCCGGAAGCGGAAAGGATAAAAAATTTGCTGTCCTTTTTCAGGTCCAACCGGGTGGCAATGTTGTCATAGAAGGATTGGGCATCCAGATTGACGGCCAGGAGATTTTCCGGATAGTTGAAGGAACGGAACACGAAGGTAATTACATCTTTCTCTGTGCCGTCCATTTGCCGCGCCCGCCTGGTATCCATGATATAGGGAGAAAGAAATTCCTTCGCCGTGAAGCCGTACCAATCCTGGTCGAAAAAAAGCCGGGTCTCATACTGTGTTCCCACAGAGGTGAAAACCTTCTTTTTCTGATTGTCATAGAAGTACACCGAATCGATAAATTCATTGGACAGTTTTAGTATGTTAATCCTCTCGTATACCTTTGCCTTGACATCGATATAGCGGGCGGAGCCAATCAGGTCTTCGCTGGTTTGCAGGCTGGAAATGAGGTTTTCATAATAATCACTGCGGTAGTAGTTTTCGAATTCCTTAAAGGTATTGTCCAGGGCAAGCTGCTTGCAGCTGTCGCTGATTTGCCGGATGATGATTTCAACCGTATTGGCGGTTTGTTTTAAAAAACGCAGATTTGAATCGTTGAGCTGTCTTTCCATGGCTTCCTTGGTACTGATATAGGAAAAAATCCCGATGAGCAGGAGCGGAAGCATGGACAGCAGAAGAAAATAGGTGACCAGCTTTATGTAAAAACTTCTGCCGGAAGCCATGTGCCTGATTCTTTTTAACATACGTCCCCCCAAGTAAAACTGAAAGTATTCTCCAAAAATGGGCAAAGCGGAAGCAGGTTGATTTTTTATTTATATACTGTAACCAAAATCATTATATAGGAGAAGCCTTCCGTGTGCAACATCACCCCCAATGGAGTTTATTACGCCCACACAAAACTAGGGGCTACGCTGCCTGCTACAGCAGCGTAACCCCCGGTAATTTCACATCTTCATTATTGACGTTCCGCGTTTTCCCCTTGCACTTCAGCCTACTCCCACTCAATGGTTGCCGGGGGCTTGCTTGTGATGTCATACACGATCCTGTTGATATGCTTCACTTCATTGACGATCCTGTTGGATATCTTTTCAAGCAGGTCATAGGGAATCCTTGCCCAGTCCGCCGTCATAAAATCCGTCGTGGTAACGGCCCGCAAAGCAAGAGTATAGTCGTAGGTCCTCTCATCCCCCATAACACCCACGCTCCTCATGTCGGTGAGCACGGTAAAGTACTGGTTGATCTGGTGCTGCAGGCCTGCGTTTGCGATTTCCTCCCTGAAAATATGGTCCGAATCCCTCAGGATGTCCAGCTTTTCCTTTGTAATGCTTCCGATGATCCGGATGGCCAGTCCGGGACCGGGGAAGGGCTGCCTCCAGACGATATCCGCGGGGATGTCCAGCTCTTCGCCAACCTTCCTCACCTCATCCTTGAAGAGGTTTCTCAAGGGTTCGATAATCTCTTTAAAATCCACATGCTCGGGAAGCCCGCCTACATTGTGGTGGCTTTTAATGACGGCTGCATCTCCTGCACCGCTTTCGATGACATCGGGGTAAATGGTTCCCTGGACCAGGAAGTCAACCTTGCCTATCTTTTTTGCTTCCACTTCAAATACCCTTATAAATTCCTCACCGATGATTTTTCTTTTGGTTTCCGGATCCGAAACTCCCTCCAGCTTTTGGAGGAACCGGTCTTCCACATTCGCCCTGATCAGGTTTATATCATACTGGTTCCTGAATACCTGCTCCACCTGGTCGCCTTCATATTTTCGAAGGAGGCCGTGGTCCACAAATATACAGGTGAGCTGCTTGCCCACAGCTTTGTGAATCAGCACCGCAGCAACGGAGGAATCCACTCCCCCTGAGAGGGCGCACAGCACCTTCTTATCTCCCACCTTTTCCCTGATTGCCTGGATGGACTGTTCCACAAAGGAAGACATTTTCCAATCCCCCGAACAGCCGCATATTTTATAAAGGAAGTTGTTCAATATATCCCTTCCCCTCGGGGTATGCATTACTTCAGGGTGGAACTGAACCCCGTAGAATTTCTTGCCGGGGTTTTCCATGGCGGCCTGGGGGCAGTTGGAAGAACTCGCTATGTTGGCAAAGCCTTCCGGCAGGCTGTTCACAAAATATGTATGGCTCATCCAGCACGTCGTTTCAGACTCAATGCCCTCAAACAGCGCACTGCCTGTATTCACCTTGAGGTCAATCTTTCCGTACTCCCTTTGTCCCGCCCTGTCAACGCTTCCGCCAAGCATAACTCCCATCAGCTGCATGCCGTAGCATATTCCAAGCACGGGTACACCCAGTTCAAATACCTCCTGGCTGCAGAAAGGCGCTTTCTGGTCCAGAACGGTGGCCGGGCCTCCCGTAAAAATAATGCCTTTCGGGTTCATGGATTTTATTCTATCGATAGAAGCATTATAGGGTAGAACTTCACAATACACCTTTGCTTCTCGCACTCTTCTTGCAATCAACTGGTTGTACTGACCGCCGAAATCAAGCACCAGTACCAATTCATTCTTCAAGCTAACAACTCCTTCATCAAAATAATATTTAATATTATATCCGAATTCATTGGTCAATGCAAAAATTTTTGAAGGAGGGGAGATTGGGAATTGAGCGCAAACGCCTTAGAAAGTACTATTCTTTGTAATTTGTCAGAACGTCGAAGATATACCCCTGCTTTTGCAATTCCTTGATAATATGGGGCAGTGCCCTGGCTGTACAGGTTTTGCCGGAGCTGTCGTGCATCAGCACAATGAGCTGTTTTTTGCCTTTCGTATTGTTGCCCACATTCTTTACCATCAAATTTATGACGGCTTTTTCGTCTCCATAATTCTTCAAGTTGGGGTCCGTGTCCGCAACAGACACATCCCAGTCGAAATACCGGTACCCGTTTCTCTTCAATATCTCCGCTCTTTTTTGAATGATACTCTTTTTTCGCCC
>JAFADI010000092.1 GCA_023424965.1 Bacillota bacterium | reverse complement strand
GCCTATATGCTGAGGGAAATGCGTACTATATTGAGGAGCCGTATGTCGGGATATATCGAAGCGACAGGAACGCAAGCGTTGCAATATACAAAATATATACCGGTTCCGGCGGGATGAACAATTTGCCGGAACAAATCGCAGAGGTCGAAGGCACGCCGGAAGTTGCAAATAACTCAGTCTTTGACAGGGTAAAAATAACATTTACTTCCGGAATTAATGGGAGTAAATCGGCAGACGAATTTGAGACGACCGCTTCAAAAATTGTGGAATATATCTGTTCAACAATCCGAAACAGGCAGCATACTGAAAAAGTGGGAGACTTAAATAAAAACTATATCAATCAGTACACTATACTACTATCTAATAATATCGGCGGATCCAGCTACGGTCTTTATTATGATACTCTGCATAACAAAGCCTATATTGTGGGAGACGGAGGTGCTTCCGAAACGAATACCGATTTTGCCCGTTATGTCGATTCGCTTCTGGAGAATACAGACATCAAGATTGTAATAGATGATACTGACGCCGCAGCTCTGTTTAAGAAATATGGATGGACGCTTGATTATCAGATAATTGCGATGAATAACAAGCTCAATAATATAACTGCCCTGACCGGTTTCAATCCGAATGCATATTACTTCGCATATAATAATGTTCTCTCAGCGGATATTGGCTTGGACATGAACAGATATTCCAACTCTGCAAATATTGATATTGAAATTTATAGAATTAACGAGAGTATGCCGCAGGAGTTTTATCCGATACAGAATTGCAGGGGTATTGTAGTAAAAGAGAATGGTAAAATCATTGGCGCGTTCATCAGCGCCGGACGGCACAGCGCTTTTAACGCCTGCAGTCTGAAGGGCAACAGCTTTGAAAAGGCGGCAGGTCAAACGCTTGACGGATGGCTTGCAGAAAGAGCTCAAGGAGATACCACCGATGAAAAGCTTTCAAAACTGGAACCTGAGCAGATAATCAAAGAATATTTCACCGCGCTGAATGAAAAAGACACACAGACAGCGAAAGGCTGCATCTCGAAAAAGACGTTGTTGGGTAACCTTACCTTAAATATGCCGAACGATGAATTATTCAATGAGGGGTATGGCCTGCTATTAACAGATTCTGACTTTAGCAACCTGAAGTCTGTGAAGCTTATAGAAGCCAAGTTGATAAATGAACCCGATAAAAACATCAAGACCTTCAGAATAACAGTAGATCTTCAGTATGACAAGGTGATATCCATCGGCAGCGGAGAGCAGCCATGGGATTGCATCATGGTCTATGAATCTCCTCAGACGGGGTGGAAAATAGAAGGCTTTGGACATTAGAGAATATAGCAATGTAGAAAAAGAAATCAGACATCTACCCACATAATTGGGAATGGATGTCTGATTTTCTAGTGCCCCGTACCGGTTACCCCTCGGTTCAATTACTGTCCCTATAAGTGATAACCCTTGGCTTTTTTCATTTTTCATCGGATTTCTCCTTTGGGTATTCTTTTATTTAATAATAAAATATAAACCCACCTTTACAAGCCTTGTTCGGATATGTTCTATTAGAAATTAAAAATGCTATACCATTTCTGGTACAGCACTTTTTAAAACTATTTTTAGCCTACAACCGCGAAAAATCGCATGAATGCAATGTTTACTTCGAGGATTTTATGGTTTTATTTTAGCTGCTAGTAATTTACCTATGCCTGACCCAAACGGCCATTTCCCCTGGCCTCCTGTTGCACCACATGCAATAGGGCACAGCTTTTATGCTTGTTTCCTTCTCTGTATTTACCACCGGATAGTAAAGCTCATCCGAACAGCATTTATCATCTATCCTAATTGCCGTTGTTCTTATTGCAACTGCTCCGTTTGAAAGGCTGCTGTCTTTTTCATATACAAGACTACAGTCCAGTGGAATTGATATAGCCGACAGGTTGCTTCCATTGTCAACCTCCTCAAGACAGTATACAAGCGGTCCCCTTGCGATGGCAACCTTTCCCGCATCGGCCCGGACTTTGGGATTGGCCTGGATTAATTCCGCAGGCATATCCATTGATAATTCAACTGTATCTCCATCATTCCAAATCCTACTGATTTTAGCATATCCCTTTAAGATATCCACACCTGCTTCTAAAGCCTTTCCGTTCACTGTAAGCTTGTAATTCCTGCACCAGGCCGGTATCCTCAATGCCAGTGTAAATTGCTTTTCACCGAAGGCTGTAGCTTTTAGCCTTACGTTCCCATCCCACGGATAGTTTGTTTCCTGAGTAAGTGTAACTGAAGTGCCGTCAAGATCAAATTCTGCCTTTCCGCCTATATAAAGATGAGTATAAATGGAGTTTTTGCCTGCCGTATATATGTATTGGCTCAACGACATAAGCAATCTTGCAATATTCGGCGGGCAGCAGGAGCAGCTGAACCATTTCTGCCGAACAGGCTTGACATGCTCCATTGCCGGATTCTTCTCACACGCCTCTGGTAGTACCTCCAAAGGGTTTACATAGAAAAAGCTCTTCCCGTCTAACGCCATTCCGCTCAAAATATTATTGTACAGTGCTCTTTCCATCACATCACCATATTCGCCCTTCGCCTCGATTTTCAGCATCCTGTGGGCAAACATCACCAGGCCCACCGAAGCACAAGATTCTGCATATACCGTATCATTGGGGAGATCATAATCAAAGGTGAATGCCTCTCCGAAAGCCGCCGAGCCTATTCCTCCCGTAATGTACATCCTTTTTTTCACAATACTGTTCCATAGACTGCGGCATGTATCAAGAAGCTCTGCATCCCCCGTTTCACCCGCAATGTCCGCCATAGCCGAACACATGTAAACAACCCTTACGGCATGGCCTTCCGCTGTTTTTTGTTCCCTTACCGGAAGGTGGGTCTGCATGTATTCCCTTTTAAACTTGCTGAATCCAGGCCAAAATTCCAGTATATCTCTTTTTTCCCTCTCAAGCCTGAAATAATAAGGTTCCTTCCCTCTTTCGTCAATAAAGTATCTGCTCAGGCTCAAATAGCGCTCATTGCCTGTACTCCTGTAAAGCTTCACCAGGGCAAGCTCTATTTCCTGATGTCCGCAATACCCCTTCATCTTCCCGGGCTCAGGACCAAAAACTGAATCTATTAAATCGGCAAGCCGGCATACAACATCAAGCAGCTTCCTTTTCCCGGTGGCGCTGAAGTATGCCACACCCGCCTCTATCATATGTCCTGCACAATACAGCTCGTGGCATTCCTCAAGGTTTGTCCAGCGCTTT
>JAFADI010000044.1 GCA_023424965.1 Bacillota bacterium | reverse complement strand
AAAAGCCCCGGAGGATTACTTGTATTCCGGTATAAGTGATGTGGATGAGGAGGATATGAAAATAGAAATACTGGGAGCGGACACCTACTGATGGTATGGCACAAAAGCCTTAGAGCTGCGCTCTAAGGCTTTTATCGTCCGGTAAAATGAAACGCGGTTTATTTCTTGAAAATTCCGAAAGGCTTTCCCACCGGCAGGAACACTCTGCCGAAATGGGTGTTCAGTACGGCTGCCGCAGAGCCATAGAAAGAAAATATTGCGATCAGGAACTCCGACCAGGCGGCCAGCTTGTGGGAAAATTCGGCCGCTATTCCGAAGGCGTTCAGTGACAGCCCGATAAACAGCAGGTCGATCAGGCAAAAGATGATAAACAGATTCTTGTTTGTTTCAACCGCCCCGATGGTCATGAAAGCCGTGAAAACAAAGTAGCCTGCGAAGGCGAAGCCAAGCTGTCTGCCATCCGCATTGGAGGCCAGGGCCTGCCCGAAGACGCCCATTTTGATCATCCATGAGGCGGCTACGGCGAACCAGAAGAAGGCATAGCCTCCAAAAGCCGTCGTGCCGAAAGTGTTGTTGCGTTTCGAGTCGTTAATGCAGGCAAAAAGCTGGGCAAAGGCTCCCAGGAATATGGCCCAGGGGATGACGAAGGACAGGCCTTCCGTCCACCCCAGCTTTTGTGAGGATGCCACCAGGGTAACCATGGCAAGCCCGAACAAACCAAGCGCGGAGGGATCTGCGTTAACAATTTTTACGTTTTGAGTCTCGCTCATTCTTATCAAAGCCTCCAGAATACATTTTTGGCGGTTTTGCGCCTTCATCATTCTAACCCATGATGTCGATTTATGTCAAAGCTTTTTAGTGCGACGCATATCATGGTTTTTGTCACACGATTTTGGTTGTCCAGTTCTCCACATTCCACACCTCCGTGATCCAGTCCGCATAAAACTCGGGCTCGTGGCTCACCAGCAGTATGGTGCCCTTGAATTCGCGGAGGGCTTTCCCCAGCTCTTCCTTTGCATCCGCGTCCAGATGGTTTGTGGGCTCATCCAGCACCAGCCAGTTCACATCCTTCAGCATCAGCTTGCAAAGCCTTACCTTGGCATTTTCTCCACCGCTTAGCACCATCATCTGGTTGGTGATGTGTTCCGTGGTCAGGCCGCACCTGGCCAGGGCTCCCCTCACCTCTGCATTTGTCATGGAAGGGTACTCGTTCCACACCTCTTCCAGGGCCGTATTGGTGTTGAACCGGGAGGATTCCTGCTCAAAGTATCCGGGATACAGGTAGTCGTCCAGTTCCACCTCTCCGGATACGGGCTTCTGGATTCCCAGCAGGGTCTTCAGCAGCGTTGACTTTCCAAGGCCGTTGACACCCTTCAGGGCAACCTTCTGTCCCCGCTCGAGGCTTATGTTCAAAGCCCCCGTCAGGGGTTCATCATAACCGATCACCAGGTCCCTGGCCTGGAAGACAAATCTGCCCGGAGCTCTGGCCTCTTTGAACTTGAAAACCGGCTTGACCTTTTCCCGGGTCTTTTCGATGATGTCCATCTTGTCCAGCTTTTTCTGGCGGCTCTTCGCCATATTGGTGGTGGCCACCCTGGCTTTGTTGCGGGCGATGAAGTCCTCCAGCCGCTCTATCTCCTTCTGCTGTTTCTCATAGGCCTGCTGGTTCTGAGCCTTCTTCAGTTGGTACATCTGCTGGAATTGGTCATAATTGCCGGAGTATCTCGTAAGTATGGAATTTTCCACATGGTAGACCACATTCACCACCTCGTTCAGGAAGGGGATGTCGTGGGATACCAGGATAAAACTGTTTTCATAGTTCTTCAAAAAGTTTTTCAGCCACAGGATGTGGTTTTCGTCCAGGAAGTTGGTAGGCTCGTCCAGGATGAGGATCATGGGGTTTTCAAGGAGCAGCTTGGTCAGGAGGACTTTGGACCGCTGTCCCCCGCTCAGCTCACTCACATCCCTGTCCAGGCCGATGTCGCCGAGGCCCAGTCCGTTGGCCACCTCTTCGATTTTTGCATCGAGGATATAAAAACCGGTGTGCTCCAGGATGCTCTGGATGTCCCCCACGTCCTCCATCATGGCCTCAATTTCACTTTCCGGAACCTCTGCCATTTTTTCATAGATCTGCAGCATTTCCTGTTCAAGGTCGAACATGTGCTGGAAGGCCTCTCTCAAAACCTCCCTGATGGTCTTTCCTCTCGACAGGGAGGTGTGCTGGTCCAGGTAGCCGGTGGTAATCCTGTTGCACCACTCCACTTTGCCTTCATCGGGCATCAGCTTGCCCGTGATTATGTTCAAAAAGGTGGACTTCCCTTCCCCGTTTGCCCCCACCAGGCCCACGTGCTCACCCTTCAGCAAACGAAAGGAAACATCCTCCAATATCTTTCTTGCCCCAAAGCCGTGATTTACTTTTTCAACATTTAAAATACTCATTGCAGCCTCGCTTATTGATATTTATACAGAAATATATTTTAGCCTACCGCAGCCGTAAAAGTCAAAGCATAATGCATTAAATTAACAAATCAATTTTTGACAGCACCGGCATTACTTCCAGAACAGCATTTTTTTACCCCAATAATTATTGGGATTTTACAAAAAATATGATTAATAATTCAAAGGAGCAGAAAATCTGTGACAAAAAATAAAGTTCTTGTGATCGTCTCATTGGCCGTAGTGAGCCTTTTGCTCACCGGGTCCCTGTTGAGCGGAAGAAACTGGCCGGTGGACGTAAAAACCACCCGGGTGACCCGCGGAGAAATCAGCTCATACCTGTCCACCAGCGGGAAGGTCAGGTCCCAGACGACGGAACAGTACTTCGGCATACCCCAGCTGACAGTGCTGAAGGTTAATGTGAAGGAAGGGGACTCTGTAACCAAAGGCCAGGCCCTGGTGGAGTTCAACACCGAGGACCTTTATGCCGGCCTCAAGCAGGCACAGGTCCAGTACAGCAATGCGCTGCTGCAAAAAAAAGAAGCTCTCGGCCAGCAGAAGCAGGTCAACACAAGCATCGCAAAGCTGGACGCCCAGATAGACGCCCTCCGCAGGCAGTACCCGGCGGATGAAGCCCAGATACAGGCATTGAGCCAGAAAAGAGAGGCTTTGCAGCCTGTTTCCTCTGAAAAGATTCAGATGCTGGAAAATTCCATACGGACTGCCAAGCAGAGTCTGGATTCCGCCAGCAAAAAATATTCCGATGCCAAAAAGGGCATTGTATCTGAAATTGACGGTGTCCTGACCCAGTTGAACGCAAACGAAGGCTCCGCCCTCTCCATGTCGGCGCCTGCCGCAGTGGTGGAAGACCTTGACAGGCTCAAGGTTTCCATCGCCCTGGGAAAATATGATGTCGTTAAGGTAAAGACCGGTCAGCAGGTCCTCATAAACAACGCAGGACAGCAGCACCAGGGCACCATTACCTACATAAGCCCCACCGCCGAAAGCACTGCCTCTGCCGCTAAAGTTCCACAGGCGGTGGCTGAAGAGATGTCTTTAAGTGCGGATGCCGAAATAACCGACCCCGGCGCCGACCTCAAAATAGGCTTCGACGTGGATACCAGCATCCTCATCGCCAGGGCGGACAGCGCCCTTAAAATCCCGTCGGAAGCCGTAAGAAACGATAAAACCGCCGGAAATTATGTGATGCTGGTCCGGGACAACAAAGCCGTCCGGGAAAACATCACCCTGGGCATCCAGTCGGATACGGAAGCGCAGGTACTGGAAGGACTTGCCGAAGGGGATACCCTGATATTGAGCCCCGTCGAAGACATCAAAAACGGTACGGCTGTCAGAGTACCGGAGGACAAGGAAGTGGCATCCCGTTGAATATCGTTGAAAATATCAAAATGGCCTACAGCAGTATCGTTGCCAACAAAATGCGCTCCTTCCTGACCATGCTGGGAATTATCATCGGGATAAGCTCGGTAATAACCATCGTGGCCCTGGGCCAGGGAGGGCAGAAAAACATCACCGGAGAATTCGAAAAAATAGGGGCGTCGTCGGTGAACATAAAGGTTGATTCCCAGAAGGCGGGCCGGAGTGACTACATAACGGCCGAGGACCTCCGGCAGCTTAAGGCAAAAGTTCCCTACATCAAATATGCCTCTCCCATGGTCCAGAAGCAGGGAACCGTCCGCTCTGAAACCGCTTCGAAAAAATCCGTTCTGACGGGCGGAAATACGGACCTTAAGCATATAGAAAACCTGGAGCTGGTATACGGCAGGTTCTTTAACGAAACCGAAGCCTTACAGGGCAAGGCGGTGGCAATTATCGACCAGTCCACCGCCAAACTGCTATTGGGACCCGGAGATGCGGCAGGCAAAAAAATCAGCCTGGGAATCCAGAATACCAGCAAGCAGGTTACCGTCATCGGCGTTTCCAAAAGTGAATTCGCCATGTTCGGAGGAGACAGCGAAAACATTCCCGCCTTTGTCTACACACCGGCAGACTTCCTCAGATCGCTGTACGATACCGGCTTTTTTATCGACGCCATCACCATCATGGCAACGGGCAAGGAAGATATGGAGCTGGCGGGAACGGCCGCCATAAGCCTCCTGGAAAGCAGGCACGGCAACCGGGGGCGTGGCGTGTACAAGGCGGAGAACCTTTTAAAGCAGTTGGACCAGGTCAATAACATCCTTGGCATCTTTACCGCGTTTATCAGCGCTGTTGCCGCCATTTCACTGGTGGTGGGCGGTATAGGGGTAATGAACATCATGCTGGTTTCGGTGACCGAAAGGACCAGGGAAATCGGCATACGTAAGGCCATCGGAGCCAAAACCAGAGCGATTCTGGCTCAATTCCTCATGGAGTCGGTGATCATATCGCTGATCGGAGGTCTTCTGGGCCTTTTGACAGGAATCGCGGCGGCATACGCCATCGGCAAAGCGGCAGGCATCACTCCCTCCCTGTCGGTCCTCATGATCCTCCTCACCATCCTGTTCTCCAGCGCCGTAGGAATCTTTTTCGGGATCTATCCGGCAAGAAAGGCGGCCAGGCTCGATCCCATCGAGGCCTTGCGGTATGAGTAGCCTTGCCCTTTTATTTTACCTGTGCCTGTTCCGGACCCTTTTATCCCTGGAGAACTTTCTCCCGTCTGAACTGTCCGGCCTCTTAAACCGGTTGTTCCCATAAGAGGGCCTGTGCTGCCTTCCGTCTTCCGGCGAAAGCTTCTGTATTCTCTCTTCCCTGGGATAGCTTTTCCTTTCGATGGCTGTCTTGATTCCTTTTTCGATGCCATGCAGGGACTCCCTATCCTTCGGTGCGGCGAAGGTCACTGCCATACCCTTCTCCCCCGCCCTGCCCGTCCGTCCTATGCGGTGGATATAGGTTTCAGGGTCCTGGGGCATGTCGTAATTAAATATGTGCGTCACACCTTCGATGTCCAGTCCCCTGGCGGCCACATCCGTCGCCACCAGCAGTTGGATTTTGGCTTCCCGGAAAGACTTCATCACCTTTTCCCGCTTCGCCTGCGTCAGATCGCCATGCAGTTCCTCCGAGTTGTAGCCCCTGCCTTTGAGGGCTTGATTCAGTGTGGCGGCTCTGCGCTTTGTCCTGCAAAAAATGATCGCCATAAAGGGTTGGAACTCGTCGATGGCCTTGCACAAATTATCCTGCTTCGCCCTGTCGGTGGTTTCAATCACCAGCTGTTTTATTTCGTCAAGCGTGATGTTTTTGCTTTGCACCTTCACATAGACCGGCTTTTTCATGTAGCTTGAGGCCAGGGCCTTGATATCCCCGGGCATAGTGGCTGAAAACAGCATTGTTTGCCTTTCGCCGGGCGTTTGGTTCAATATCTGTTTTACCTCCTGCAAAAAGCCCATGTCAAGCATTAAGTCGGCTTCATCCAGCACTGCAATTTTCAGCCTGCTCAGATCAAGGGTCTTCCTCCTGATATGGTCCAGCAGCCGGCCGGGGGTTCCGATCACCATATGTATGGCCCCCTTCAGTTTTCTGGCCTGCTGTTCCACATCCTGGCCTCCGTAGGCGGCCAGAATATTCACTCCCTTCGCCTCCGCAAGTTTTCTTCCTTCCGCCGTTATCTGGATGGCCAGTTCTCTGGTGGGGGTCACAATCAAAGCCTGGATATCCGGCTTGTCCTTACTGATCCGCTCCAGTATCGGAAGCAAAAAGGCCAGGGTCTTCCCTGTGCCGGTCTGGGCCTGGGCCATCAGATCCCTGCCCTCTATAAGCTGCGGGATTGTTTTTTCCTGTATGGGCGTGGGTCTCGTTATTCCATTTTTCTTTAAAACACCTTCAAGCAGCGCACTTATCCCAAGGGACGAAAAATTCTTTTCCATCGTAACAACCTTTCCTGTCAAAAGCTTCTCGGTCTATTTTTTACCAATCTGTCAAAAGTCATTCCAACAAGCTTCCACAGAATATTTTAAAATAGCAAAGCCCTTAATACGAAAGATGCATTAAGGGCAAAAACTAAACCTGTCTTTAAGAAATCCTAACTGTACATCTCTTTTCTCAGGGCCGCAATATCCGCGCTCTCAAGGTATTCATCGTAGATCATCTGCCTGTCGATCAAGCCCCTCGGCGTTATTTCGATAATCCTGTTGGCCACCGTCTGTACAAACTGGTGGTCATGGGAGACAAAGAGAATTGTCCCCTTGAAATTGATCAGGCCGTTATTCAATGCGGTGATTGACTCCAGATCAAGGTGGTTGGTAGGCTCATCAAGAATCAGCACGTTGGCTCCCGACAGCATCATTCTGGCCAGCATGCACCGGACCTTTTCCCCTCCGGAAAGGACACTTGCCTGCTTCAAGGCCTCTTCCCCCGAGAACAGCATGCGTCCCAGCCAGCCCCGCAGGAAAGTCTCCGTCTGGTCCTTGGAAAACTGTCTCAGCCAATCCACCAGGTTCAGTTCAAGCCCGTCAAAATAGGACGAGTTATCCTTGGGAAAATAGGATTGAGAGGTTGTGATACCCCATTTGTAGTCTCCGCCGTCCGCCGCCAGCTCTTCCGTGAGTATTTTAAAAAGAGTGGTTTTGGCAGGTCCGTTAGGCCCTACAAAGGCAATCTTGTCTCCCTTGTTCACAGTAAAGCTTATATCCTCCAGCAGCTTTTCCCCCTCCAGGGTCTTGCTGATGCCGTTCACCATGAGAAGGTCGTTGCCGGCCTCCCTGTCGGGCCTGAAATCCACAAAAGGATACTTTCTGGAGGAGGGCTTTATATCCTCCAGCGTAAGCTTTTCCAGCAGCCGCTTGCGCGAGGTGGCTTGCTTGGATTTTGAAGCGTTGGCGCTGAAGCGCTGGATGAATTCCTGGAGCTCGCTTATCTTGGCTTCGGTTTTCTTGTTCTGGTCCCTGGCCTGCTGAAGCGCCAGCTGGCTGGACTCATACCAGAAATCGTAGTTGCCCACATAGAGCTGGATTTTGCCGTAATCGATGTCCGCAATATGGGTGCAGACCTTGTTCAGGAAGTGCCTGTCATGGGATACCACGATTACCGTATTCTCAAAGTTGTAGAGAAAATTCTCCAGCCAGGTGATGGACTCTATATTCAAATGATTGGTAGGCTCATCCAGGAGCAGGACGTCCGGACTGCCGAAAAGGGCCTGGGCCAAAAGCACCTTAATCTTGTCATTGCCGTCCAGTTCTTTCATTTTCCTGGTGTGAAATTCTTCCCCGATGCCCAGTCCATTTAAAAGGGTCGCCGCTTCCGACTCCGCTTCCCAACCGTTCATCTCTGCAAATTCCGCTTCCAGTTCCGATATCCTTATTCCATCCGCCTCGGAAAACTCAGGCTTTGCGTAAAGGGCATCCTTTTCGTCCATGACTTCGCAAAGACGCTTGTGCCCCATGATTACCGTTTTCAAAACCTCAAATTCGTCAAACTCAAAGTGGTTCTGCTTAAGAACCGCAAGCCTCTCCCCGGAAGGTATGATGACTTCGCCTTTGTTTGCTTCTATCTCACCTGAAAGAATTTTCAAAAAAGTGGATTTGCCCGAGCCGTTGGCGCCAATAAGGCCGTAACAGTTCCCGGGAGTAAATTTGATATTGACATTTTCAAATAAAGCACGGCCCCCATACCGAAGGGAAATGCCGCTGGTACTGATCATATTCCTTACCATCCTTCTGTAACTTTTTATTTAAATCAACGTACTTTGCCCGTTTAACATTGTACTATCAACCTGCTAGATTATAACATACAGATCGGAAACCGTCTAATTAATTTATTTGTGTTTATTCTTAAACACCTTTGCCCTGCCCGTCATATGATAACTATAAGAGGAGTTATTAGCTATAGGAGGCATTTCCAAACGATGAATCCGCAAGATTTCAATTACACCAACCCATTGGATACGTTGAGGCTTAATCGAGGCATCGAAGACCAAAAGGCATTTTTTAGAGACCTGCTCAGAAAAAATCCCGGAAGCGCCGCAGACCTAATCAATGACAAGAGCCTGAGCTTTCCGTCCCTGTTCATCCTTCAGGATCGGATCAAGGATTCCAGGCTGGTCACCCGTTTAAATACGAAATCCAAAACCGCACTGAAACTGGTCGACGGCATCCTCTCAAAAAGGCCGGAAGATATACACAAGCTGTCCTCGGAAAATAAAGACATGACCTTTTCAGCCTTGCAGTGGATGCTGGAAACAGGGTACCAGGAAGACGGCTTAAGCAACCGCTATGACGAGGTGATGGAAAAAGCCGCGATTCTTCTGGTGAAGGAGCACAAAGACAAGACCATGCTGCCGGCAATGGTGGATATGCTTTTCAAGAGGTACAAAAACGGCCGGTTCTTCCACGACCTGGCATGGGCCTTCTTTGAGGCCCGGGATACGGACAGTCTCCTGATGGTTGTCAACCGTCTCAGATCTCCTGAATGGAAGGAGGTTCAACTGGCGAAAAAGCTTTTGAGCTTTATTCCCGGCATAGACAGTGGTATTTCAGACACTTCCAGGCTGCACCGCTTCTGTATGAACTGGCTGCAGGAGAACCACCCCTTTCTCATATACACCGGTGAGAGCTTCCAGGAATCCTGCAAGCCCGTGCCCTACACCATTTCAACAGAGGCAAAATACCTCTGCAAAGCCGTTCCCGGCCGTGATGCAAAGTTTTTAAACCAGGCTGTCAGGCTTGAACATACTCTACTTGACAATTTCAACAAACTAGACGAATCTGTAAAGACAAGGCTCTCCGACTACTCTTACAGATTATACCGGCAGAATCCCCGTTTGTGGAACCTGTGGATACAGTATCCCCTCGCAGTACAAATAAGAATGGCGTCGGCCGGAATGGGGGGGATATCATGATAAGGATCCTGGGAAATGTTTTTGACTCTGCAGAACTGAAACAATCCTTTTCACCGGACAGCATAGAACGCAAGGTACTGGAGATAATGGACTCAAGCAGCTCCACCTACAGCTTCAATTCCGTTGAGCAGTTAAAATTTGAATTGAGCCTGCGCAAAAGTACCGTCCGCGCCTCCGTCGACCTCTACAGAAGCGGTCTTTCCTTCAGGGTCTTCCGCGAGTCCAAGTGCAATGAAAAATACTGGGAGCGGACGGAGGACGGCGGCTTTTTATTAAGAGAAGGAGTAAGCCCCGCGGAGGCCATCGAAGATATCTTCGCCCGCGGCTCCAGATACGGTACCGAATGCGCCACCGCAATGGTGATCGTCTTTTATAAAGCAGTGCTGGACGTGTTCGGAAGAAATCTTTTTGATAAAGTATTTACCAGAATAAATCTCATGGATTGGCAGCATCTTGATCCCAAAATGGGGGTGGACTATCACAGGGCGCCAATGGATTTCCTGCCCGGAGACTGCAGATATTTCAAAAATCCGGATGTGGACCCCGTGACGCCGGAATGGCAGGGTGAAAATGCCATCGACCTCAGCAACGATAAGTATTACGGCCACGGCATGGGTATACGGACGGCCGAGGGAATCATCGAAGCCTTGAACCGCCACCGGAAGGAAGGCTCCGAAACCTCCGCCTATCCGCTGACTTCCGTTACGCGCCTTGGATTTAAGACCCTCTATACCCTATACCAAAGTGCCGGACCTTCCTCTGCCGAAGAGACGGCCCCATCGCCTGTAACGGCATCACGCAGCGGTACGGGAGGAGGCTCCCCCCATTACATGCAGTGGTAGGATCTTTTAGAAGCCTTGCTGCAGCAGGCTTCTAAAGGCGGCCTCAAACTTTATGTCATCCTCTTTTGTCCTTTTTCCAGGTCCGGTGGTCCTTCCCCCGGACCTGCGCACTTTTTGTCCCAGATGCCTTTCAAAAAGCAGCCTGTCAATATTGGCGTCGGTATAGACCAATCCGTTCTGGCTTATTGCCCTGGCCCCTTTTGGGATCGCCATGGCTGCAACCCCGTAGTCCTGGGTAACCACCACATCCCCCTTCGCCGTCCGGTTGATAAGGGCGATGTCCACCGAGTCCCTGGATTTGTCCACCGTCACAACCTCTGAATACCCGTCGTTGATTACGTGGCTGGTGTCGATAAACATGACCACAGAGAGGCCCAGTTCCTTCGCCACTTTTACGATGATACCCTTTACGGGGCAAGCATCCGCATCCACCAAAATCCTCATAAAAGGACCTCGATCTCTGTCCAGACCTCATCCTTGCCCTGCCTGGTTTCCGCCGAGAAAGGTATCAGCTTTATGTCTTCACCCAGGCCAAGGGCCGACCTGATGGCTTTTAACCTTTCCTTGACCCTGCCCCGGGGAATTTTATCGGCTTTCGTCGCTACCACCAGATGAGGGGCGATATTGCCCTGAAGCCACTGGTACATGATTTTGTCGTCGGCAGAGGGTTCGTGCCTTATATCCACCAGCATGATGATAAGCTTCAACTGCTGCCTGGTGGCCAGGTAGGTTTCGATGACCTCCCCCCAGGTGGATTTCTTTTCTTTGGATACACTTGCGTAGCCATATCCCGGCAGGTCCACAAAATACAGCTTGTCTTCAACGTTGAAAAAATTTATTTCCCTGGTTTTACCGGGAGTTGCCCCAATTCTGGCAAGGTTTTTCCTGCCCAGAAGCGTGTTTATGATGGAGGATTTACCTACGTTGGACCTGCCTACAAAGGTTATCTCAGCAAGATTTCCAGCGGGATACTGTGCAGGTTTTACCGCAGTTGTCTCAAATTTGGCATTGTTGACGATCAAGGCTCATTCTCCTTAAAAACATTTTTAAATACAGTATTATTCTTCTCAAAATCTTTCCCATTGATTTATTTTTTATTTTAAAGTCTGTTGTCTATCATTTTGAAGCATTTGCCACTCTTTGTCAACTCTGTGACAGGGGACGGTTCTTTGTCACGCGTGTCAAAGAACCGTCCCCTGTCACAGAGATAATTTCCTTAATGCTTAACAATTGCTTGACATAATATTTTTTCTATCTCAAAAAATAGTGTGGAGGTGATTATTTTGAAAAAATTATTTTTCCTTATCGGATTGTTTCTTGTGCTGTTCTCCGCCCAAACCTACGCCCAAGCGGTGACTTACACCGTAAAATCCGGGGACAGCATCTGGAAAATCGCGGTAAAATATCAGGTAGGCATGAGTGAAATCCTGGCCCAGAACCCCCAGGTCAAAAATCCCAGCCTCATCTATCCCGGGCAGAAGCTGACCATTCCGAGCCTGGACAGCGTAAAATCCTTTGAAAACGAAGTCATCCGGCTTGTGAATGTGGAAAGGTCCAAAAAGGGCCTGGGGGCCTTGCAGGCCAATTGGGAGCTTTCCAGGGTGGCAAGGTACAAATCCCAGGACATGGCAAACAAGGGCTATTTTTCACATACCTCTCCAACCTATGGTTCTCCCTTTGCCATGATGGAAAATTTCGGAATACGGTTTTCCTCTGCGGGAGAAAATATTGCCTACGGCCAGAGGACGCCTGCTGAAGTAATGAAGGGCTGGATGAACTCCGCGGGCCACAAGGCCAATATATTAAGCCCGTCCTACACACAAATCGGCGTGGGTCTGGCGAAAAACAAATCCGGCACCAGCTACTGGACCCAGATGTTTATAAAGCCCCTGAAGTAAAATTTGAGGGACATTCCTCCACCGAGGAGTGTCCCCATACCTTATTTTGTTCTCAGTCATAGAAGCGTTTGGTCAGAATACCCGCAACCTCTTCCAGCACTCCTTTTTGCAGGGCGAGATGAAATATCGTGTATCTCGGCCTTATCTCCATGGCATGGAGGATGCTTTCCCTGAAAACTTCCTTTTTAATTCCCAGATCCGCCGGATTGTCGCAGGACCCCGCTTTTTTCAGCAATTCCCTTATAAATTCCGGTTTCGGCACCTCAACACCCACACCAAACCTCTCATCCAGCAGCTCGTAGATGGAGGCCGATACCACCGTACCTACCCCCACGGAATTTCCGTGCAGGGGGTGTTCAATGCCGTTGGCCAGGGCATATATCTCCCAGTAATGGGCAAGATGATGCTCCGCACCGGAAGCAGGACGTGAGTTCCCCACAAGTCCCATGGCAATTCCGGAGAGTATCAGGGCTTCCGTCAGGTATCCTATGGCTTCCGCTTCCCTTTCCCCAATCCCCGCCAAATTGTCAATGCACTTTTTCAGGGCATTTTTCACCAACTCCACGCTGGTGCTGCAATAATATTCCCCCTGGGTCCTGCGGGACAATTCCCAGTCCGCCAGAGCGGTATATTTGCCCAGAACATCGCCGAAACCGGCTTGCAGCATCTCAAGGGGAGCCTTCCGCAGCACCCTCAAATCCGCCAGGATCGCGTGGGGGTACACTGCTTCATAGGTCACTTTTGAGCCTCCGATGATCAGCGGAGATACGGTAGAGGCGTAGCCGTCCATGGAAGGTGCGGTACCGACGATGATATAGGGTATGCCCATTTTATAGCTTGCCATTCTGGCCAGGTCATTGATGGTGCCGGAGCCCACTGCGACAATCAGGCCCGTGTCCCGTTCAATCTCTACCATGAGCCTTCCGAGGGCCTTTTCATCAGGCACCAGCGGGTGGGAGTCGTTAAAAATATAGGTTCTTATATCATGCCCGCTGTCAAGGAGCAGGCTTTGCACTTCTTTTCCACAGGCTTCATAGGTGTTGTTGTCGGCAAACAAAAAAATCTTTCTGCCCCTAAACGCTTCTGCCGCTTCTCTTATTTCACCGTCTATCCCCTCTCCGAGGAATATGCGGCGGATATCCACCGAATGTTTCCTCCCGCAATCGCAGTTGAAGGATATGCCCGGCATTTCGCCGATGCCCGCATTCACTATTCTGTCCATTAAAACCTCCCCGCCGGCCGTACAGAAAGCATTATAAATGCTTTCTGACGGAGACTTCCTGTAATACCAATAATTATACCTTCTTTAATGCGTCATGTTAATAGAGACCCATGATAAATATAAGAAAAGCAAATTGAAAAAAATGTCGAATGATGATAGAATATGTTGAATAAGTTCTCAAGTAAAAGGACCTTTAACAAAATGAAATACAAAATGTTGCCATCACTCGTAGCACTGCAAGGGCAATTCAAGAAATTGCAAGTACAATTCGAAGAACTTAAGGCAAAAGAAGAACAGGTCCGCAGCAGCGAACTCAGATTCCGCCTGGCACTCGAAGGGTCAAACGACGGCATTTTTGACTGGAATATCCGGACCGGGGAAATCTATTTATCCGAGCACTGCCATGCCATGCTCGGCTACGAACCCGGCGACCTGGAATACACCATTGATTCCTGGAAGAAATTGATTCATCCGGAGGATATGGAATATACCTCCAAAGCAGTTAACGACCACTTTGAAGGCAAGACCCCCTCCTATAACAACGAATACCGCCTGAAAACCAAAAGCGGCGAATATAAATGGGTATTGTGCAGAGGACACGCCGTCTGGGATGAGAATGGGAAACCGGTCAGAAAAGCCGGTTCTCTGACCGACATCTCCAAGAGGAAGGAAAATGAGGAAACAATCAACAAACTGGCCTACTATGATTCCCTTACCGGCCTTCCCAACAGGGTATTGTTCGAGAGCAAGGCAAAGGCGGCACTGGACAGCGCCCACAGGGGAAACTGGAAGGTGGCCATATTATATCTTGATCTGGATAATTTCAAGGTAATCAACGACACCTTCGGCCATTCCTTTGGAGACGTTCTGCTGAAAGAAGTGGGAGAGGTATTAAAGGATTGCCTCAATGAAAACGCGCTCATTTCCCGTATTGGGGGAGATGAGTTCATCATACTCCTGAACAAGGTGGAAAGCACCCAGGAAGTGCTGGAAACAGCCGAGTGCATCATAGGCAAATTCAGCAAACCCTGGTCCATTGACGGCCGGGAGTTCTATAACACCACCAGCATCGGTGTTGCCATGTACCCCAGCGACGGGCTGAATATCCAGTCCCTGATCAAAAATGCAGACTCGGCCATGTATAAATCCAAAGACCTGGGCAAAAACAACTATGAAATCTTTTCCCCCATCTTCAACCAGCAAATCGCCAAAAGGCTTGAGATGGAAACGAATTTAAGCCGCGCCATTGAGCGTGAGGAGTTTGTTGTTTACTACCAGCCTCAGATCGACCTGAACAGCGGAAAGCTTAAGGGCCTGGAAGCCCTGGTCCGCTGGAACCACCCCGCCATGGGCCTGGTTTCCCCCCTGGAATTCATCCCTGTTGCGGAAGAAACAGGGGCGATTATATTCATCGACCAGTGGGTCATGCAAAACGCCTGCCGGCAAATCAAATTGTGGCAGGACATGAACCATGCTCCCCTTTTTGTATCTGTGAACGTGTCCGCCCGCCATTTCCAGCATAAAAATTTCAAAAGCAGCATCATGCAGATTCTGGATGAAACAGGGCTTGAAGCAAGGTGGCTGGACCTGGAAATCGTCGAAAGCACCGCCATGAAAGACCTGAATGTCACCATCACCATATTAAATGAGTTGAAGGAAATGGGCATCATGGTCTCGCTGGATGACTTCGGAACGGGGTATTCCTCCCTTAATTACCTTCAGAAGCTTCCCATCAGCACCTTAAAAATTGACAAATCCTTTGTAAATAATATAAAGGCAAATTCCAAAGAAAAGATTATCTCCGAATCAATCATTTCCCTGGCTCACAAGCTGGGTCTCAAAACAATTGCCGAAGGGGTGGAAAAATGGGAACAGGTATCCTTCCTCAAGGAGCAATCCTGTGACCGGGCTCAGGGATATTTGTTCAGCAAACCCCTTCCTGCCAGCGAAATAGAAGAAATCCTCCGGAGCGGCAAAAGGTTCCTTTGAGTTATTCTTACGTGTTAAAATGGGTCATTCCAGTCGTTTCTCATTACTTTCCTGCCTCGAAGCATTCCTCATAGAGTGAAGCCTTTTCTCCATAAATAATGCCTTTTACCTGCCTGTCGAAATAGCACTAAGACAGAAGGGGACTCTTGTCCCCCGTATAATAAAAGCCAAGCCGGTGGAGGGCCCTGGTGCCGGCAATATAAAGCAGCTTCCTGTCCAGTTCGTTTGAATAGCTGTTTTTATCCGCGCCATAGACGAGAACCACGTCAAATTCCAGCCCTTTCGCCATGTACGCCGGCAGGATGAGCACCCCTTTTTCATAGTCGCTGCTGCCCTGGTGCAGGATTTTTATATTTAAGTCCTTTTTCAATCTGGAATGCAGCGCTTCAGCCTGTTTTTGCGTTTTGCACAGGATGGCCACCGTTTCAAAGCCCTGTTCCAGAAAATCCCCTATATCTCCTTCCAGCGTCCGCTCCAACTGCTCTCCGGTGCTGCAGCAGGTCATGCAGGGCTCCTTTTCATGCCTTTCAAAGGACAGGATATCCTGGGGCACCTTCAGCAGCTTTTGGGCAAAGGCATTGATCTCGTAAGAAGCCCTGTAGCTTTTATTCAAGAATACCTTCACCGTTTTTTTCTTTTCCAGGATCTGAGCCACTCCGTCATATATGCCCATATCCGCGTCTTTTTCGATGGCCTGGCGGATATCCCCCAGTACGGTAAACCCGGCATCCTTAAAAATATGCTTCAAAACCTGAAAATGGATGGGATAGTAGTCCTGGACCTCGTCCACTACCACATGCCTTATTCCTGAAAACAAACTGTTTCCCTCCATCTTGAGCTTGAGATACAGCAGGGGAACGGCGTCTTCATAAGCAAGCCGGCCTTTCTCCAGCCGCTCTCCCGTATCGGTCCGTATTCTTTCCACCTCCTCCGGCAGCTTCAGGCCTTTCGAAAGCCGTCCGAACAGCCCGGGTTCGTTGAAGATCCTCTTATAAAGCTTAAAGCAGTCAATCTCCGTAAATCTGTGCAGGCGTTCCGAAAAAGCCCTGGCTTCCTTGATGGACAGCAGCCGGCTGAAGGTCTTTACCTCAAATTGGTGCTCACTTTTTTTCGCGACGATGCGGGTTATTTTCTCAAGCCTGGCTTTTTTGACGGCCTGGAGGCTCTCCAGTATCTGGCTTTCAATCCGCTTGAGCCGTCTGGCCATGGGCATTCCGATTTTATTGTTCAAAAACTTGTTTTTAAGCTGCTGCCTGCTCTCCACCAGCTTCCCGTCAAAGTACACGTCCTCAAAGGCAAGCAGCTTATGCTCGAAATGCCACAGCAGCCTGTCGAGGATGGTGATAAAAGTATTGGAACCTTTGAATTCCATGCTCTCCTTCATCCGTTTCCTCTCCAGGTCCTCCCCGCAGCTTACAAATGCCTCAAGCTGCGTGTTCCTGGTCTCCGGCTCCACCCCGGCCTCGAAGTAATTGCAGAAAAGCTCGTCAAAGGTGACCTGTTCCACATTTTCCTCCCCCAGCTCGGGCAGCACGCTTGATATATATTTGCTGAACAGGGCGTTGGGAGAGATGATGAGGATGTTATTGGGCCCAAGCTTGGAGCCCATCCCCTCATAGAGCAAATAGGCGACGCGGTGCAAAGCGATGGAGGTTTTTCCGCTGCCTGCAACCCCCTGCACAATCAGCAGGTCATTGTCCCTGTCCCGGATGATCATGTCCTGTTCCTTCTGGATGGTTTCAACGATGTTCCGCATTTTTACCGATGCGTTGCGGCTCAAAACCTCCTGCAAAATATCGTCGTTGATCCGGATGCTGCAGTCAAAAAAATATTCCAGCCTGGATTTACGGATCTTATACTGCCTTTTGAGCAGCACTTCCCCGGAGATGTCTCCCGAAGGAGCCTTATATGCCGCCTGCCCTCTTTCATACCTGTAAAATATTCCTGAGATGGGGGCCCGCCAGTCATATACATGGATCTCTCCCGTTCTGGAATCCATGAGGTTAAAACGCCCCACATAGATTTTTTCACGCTCCGATTCCCCTTCTTCCAGAAAGTCAAACCTTCCGAAATAAGGGGAATCCACCATCCTCTCGTAATTTTTAATCCTTTTGTCGGTATTGGCATAAGCGGCCGTTTGGGTTGAAACCTCCGCCAGTTCCTGGTTCACCTCCGTCAGCCTCGAAAAATCTTTTGTAAAATGAACGGTGTTCTCCCACATATCCCTTCTGGATGCAACCAGTTTTTCTTTTCTTTGCAGTAAATGGTTCCTCTCCAGTTCCAACTCCTCTTTCAGAGCCTTGATGGTCTTCTGGAGCTTCTCCCGTTCCTCCGCCAAACCTTCCTGATATTTTTTATCCATGCCGCCCTCCTTTTTTTCTAAAACCTATTGACAACGCACTAAAATTGGTGATAAAATATCAATGTAAATAAAATTTATAATTAGGTTTTTTGTAACCATTTTTAAATTGTATCATAAAAGGGCTGTTTGCGTAAAGAGCAAACAACCCTTTTTTATTCACCTGTTAAAGAGAATCAATGTACCTTCCGTTTGCCTTCCTCATATCCAGCCCTGCCTTGTCCAGCGCTCCCTTTACCTTTTCATACTCCACAGGCCTCCGGATGGTCAGCTTGGTGGTTTTCACCAGGTCCTCCATGGTCATGACAAAGTACCGGACCATTTTATACTGGGGAATTGATTTGTTGATTTCCTTGACCGCGGCACCCAATACAGCCGCAAGTTCTTTCTCCGTGGGCATTTCTCCCTTCTCCGCCGTCAACCGGTCCCTGTCCAGCACCAGCTTGGCACAGACCTGTATGTCACCGTCAGGGGCCCTGTTCCCCCATGCAAAGGAATCCTTCACTCCCGGGATGTTGTTCAGCAGCGCTTCAAACTCTTCCGGAAAAGCTTTTTTGCCGTTTGTCAGCACGATCATGGATTTGGCCCGCCCAGTGATCCGGATGAGCCCCATATCGTCAATGGTTCCCAGATCTCCGGTCCGGAACCAGCCATCCCCGTCAATCACTTCCTCCGTGGCTGACGGATCTTCATAATAGCCCAGCATCACATTTCCACCCCTGGCAATTATTTCTCCGATCCCGTCCTCGTCGGGAGAGTCAATGGCCACTTCGATCCCTGCCAGAGGATAGCCGATGGTTCCCGCTACATTGACGAAATCATTGTTGGCTGCAACCACCGGGGACATTTCCGTCAGCCCATAGCCCTGAAGCAGGGTAAGACCGATTTTGTCAAAGCCCACGATCACCTGGGGGTCCAATGGAGCAGCGCCCGACACCGCCAGCCTCAAACCGGGACTTAACTTTTCAAACACGCTTCTGAAAAGCTTTCTTCTCACGTCGATGCCCGCCAGCCTCAAAATATCCGATACCCGGGTAAGCACGCCCAGAAGCCTCGCCTTTCCGGATTTTTGAATGCCGTCCTGGAGTTTTTTATACATGGCCTCCAGGATGGCAGGAACTGCCACAAGGATGGTGACGCCGTACTCCCGCAAGTTCTGGGCGACGTGCTTTATCCCGTCGCTGTAGGCGATACAGACACCGCAGTGCACCATGAACATCAGCCCGATGGTGTTCTCAAAGGTGTGGTGGAGGGGAAGCAGCGAGAGGTGGACATCCCCCGGCTCGGCCTTGATGGCCGTGGTAATGGCCGTCACATTGCAGGAGACATTGGCGTGGGACAGCATGACACCCTTGGCCATGCTCGTAGTACCGGAGGTAAAGAGAAGGATGGACAGCTTATCCCTGTCGATAGGAGCATCAATGAAGGACCTGTCCCTGGAATCCATCAAAGCCCTTCCTTTTGCTATAAGCCCCGGCAGCGAAAAGAACCTGGAATCCGTTCCCCCCGGATCGCCGGTATCCTCCATGCAAATAAACGTCCTGAGCCTGTCGCTGGTGCCGGCAAGCTGTTTCATCATGCCATGATAGGCCGGACTGTAGAAAATTGCCTCTACCCTGCCCCTGTCGATGAGATTCTCCACCTCATTCTGCGGCAGGTACTTATCCAGCGGGACAGCAATTCCCGTGCCATTCACAACCGCAAAATAGCACACGCCCCATTCATACCTGTTCTCACTTATGATGGCTATCCGGCAGTCCTTCAAGCCCAGGGACAGTAGAGCCGTTCCTGTGGCGTCGATGTCCCTGTCAAAATCCCTATATGTCTTACCCGTAATCTTGCCTTCTTTGTCCTTAAACCTGAATCCAAAGGCATCCCCATATCTTTTGGCGCTGCCTTTGACCAGCTCTCTCAGATCACCGACGGTTCTGGGCTCATAATAACCCAGCCCTTCAACAACCCGTCTTCCGCCTTTCATTGAAATATTGATGCCCTTTTTCATAAATACCATCCTATTCTATTACCTAATATTATTACCTAGTAATAATTATACCCGAAACCAGCCAAATATGCAAAAAACCTTCTCAATCGATCATTCTTTTTTTCAGGCCCTTAAGGGCAAACCATCCTGCAACGGCAGTAAATATGACGCAGTAAAGCAGATCCAGCAGCAGGCCATAGCCCAGCGTCCCGGGAATACAGAAGGCCCTTGCCATTCTTACGACGTGGGTAAGGGGTATGAGTTCGGCCACATATACCAATGCCTTTGGAAGATTCTCCACAGGGAATACCACACCGGAGAAGAAAAACATGGGAGACAGCAGTCCCGTGAAATAGAAGTTAAAATGGTTTATATTTTTTACAAAAGAAGTTACCAGCATGGACAATGCGCCGAACATGATCCCTGTCAGAAAGCCCACAAAAACAGTCAGTATGCTCAATGGATAGCTTATGATGCCCGTAATCCATATGACGAAAAGTACGGCAAAGGAGAAAAACAGGCCTTTTGTGCCGGCAAACAGAATCTCTCCCAGCATGAGGTTATTGGGGGAGATGGGAGCCCCCAGCATGCCGTCGTATATCTTATCGAATTCAAGCCGGATAAAGGTTCCGAAGGTACATTCATAGGCCGCCGTGAACATGGCGCTGGTAACGATCAAACCGCTGGCAAGAAAAAGCCTGTAGCTTACGCCCCCTATGTTGGGCACAAAGCCGCCCAGGCCGATTCCCAGACCCGCCAGAAAAATCAGCGGCTCCAGGAAAGGCGGAAAGGCATTGCTGAAAAAGCTGGAATTATATACCTTGACATGCCTGTACCATACGCTCATGATCCTGCCAAAGGCAGAAGGCAGTTTATACCCGTCATTGTAGTTCATTTAAGCTCCTCCCCGTCACCTTCAGGAATAAGTCCTCCAGGTTGGAATGCCGGATATAGTAATCCGCATCCCTTAAGGTTTCTCCGAACCCGGAAAGCGCTTCCGGATCATCGCTGTAGGCAAACAACGTGTCTTTGAAGGATTCATGCCTTATTCCCTTCCGGCTGAAAAACTCTTTATAGGCGCTTTCTTCCCTGCCGGTCCCATAGACCTCCATGACAAACTTCTCCAGGTTGGCGGAAAGCAGTTCCCTGGGCCTGCCCTCCACGATTTTCCTGCCCTTGTCCATGATAATGATCCTGTCACATATTTGAAAGGCCTCTTCCATGTAATGGGTCGTAAGGAGGATTGTCACTCCCATTTCCTTGAGCTCACGCAGCTTGTTCCATATGAGGTGCCGCACCTGGGGGTCCAGCCCTGTGGTGGGCTCGTCAAGGATGAGAATCTGCGGCTTGTTGAGCAGAGCCCTGGCAATGGTCAGCCTCCGTTTCATCCCGCCCGACAGTTCCCTCACATCGGATTTTGCTTTTTCCTGCAGCTCCATGAACACCAGCAGTTCTTCGATTCTCTCTTTTGCTTCCTTTGAAGGTATGCCGTAAAACTTCGAGTAAATGAGCAAATTGTCGGTCACGTTCAATTCCGTATCCAGGTTGTCCTGCTGGGGAACAATGCCGGACAGGGACTTGATTTTGAGGGCGTCGCTTTTCGGGTTTAAGCCAAGGACCCTGATTTCGGTGTCTTTATTCCCGTCATGCTCAGCTTTGCCGTAAATGATTTTCATGGTGGTGGTCTTTCCCGCGCCATTTGGCCCCAGCAGTCCGAAGCATTCCTTCTTTTCCACCTGGAAGCTCAGATTGTCCACCGCTTTAAAATCCCCGAAGGATTTATTCAGATTTTTAATTCCGATTGCACCGATGCTCATTTACTTTCCTCCAACGATTTCTTCATCCCGTGTATACAGGGTTCCCATAGTATTGTCTGATAATTTATAAAATACCATAAAGTCCAAAATTATAAACATAGAATTAAGAATATAGTATAAGCCGGAGCTTGTCAAAGGTTTGTTCAGCTTTCAGAAGCAATTGTGAGATAATTAACGAAGAATGTTAAAAAATAAATATATTTGTTAAAATATTGACTATTATTGCATTCTTTGCACCTGGACTTTATAATAGGAAAAAACAGACTATAAATATCACACATTTTCATGTGGTGCTCTAAGGAGGGTACAACCATGGCAGCAAATTCAAAGCAGGACCTTACCTATATTCTCGTCAATGGACAGGAAAAAACCATTCAGTTGAATCCCGAGATACTGTCTCAATTTGTAAAATGGTTTTATGACGCCAACGGCAAAAATGCCTATGATCTGAAAGATGTTTCCAGCGAAGAAACCACTTTCTATAAAGATACCATCGCTTCCGTGAGGTATTAAAACTCCATTCATCAAAAAGGAGCGCTGCACCAGGCCTTTGACCTTGATGGGCGCCCCTGCTGATTTTTTATCTGTCATTCCGCCTTTAAACCCGCAGAGTTGAAAAAATTCCAGGGTTTATTTTATTTTCTCTTATGGCAAATAACCGTAAAATCATTTTGCAGATAATTTCCTATGACGTTGACTTTCCGTATCCGGCCGCTATACTTCTCCAGCATCCCTAGCACCTCTTCCGGAGAAAAATAATAGTATTCCTCTTCCTTATCCGGTGAATGGTGGTGCAGCAGGTTAAAGGCCACCACATCCCTGCTCAAAGCCAGAAAAAGCTCGATGGCCTTCAGTAAAAACTCCCTGTTGTTTCCCAGATTCAGGTTGAAAATCCCCGAGGCATATACGATGTCAAAGCTCCCGAGTTCAAAGGGATTATTCTTGAAGATATCTACACAGTAGAAATCCGCATCCAGTTTTTTTGCTTCGGCGCTTTCAATCATGCCCTGCAGGATATCCGTTCCGGTATAGCTGACCCGATGGCCTTTTTCCAGGATATATTCCAGCAGGTTGCCCATTCCGCAGCCTACGTCCAGTATTTTTTTACCTTCGGGATTCACGGAAGAAAGGAGGGAATCAAAGCGCAGCCGCTGGGCTTCCTGGCTTTCCCACCCCAGGACGCTGTGGTCCGGGAGCCCTTTCCCCATATTTTTCTCATAATAGGTTTGAATGATGTTCATTTTCTTCATGACAGCGATCCTTTGACCTTTAAAGTAATATTATATAGTATAGCCTTACAGAGTGATCTCGAGCTTGACCAGCCGCGCAAAAATCCTGACGTTTTTTTGGGAAACCGTTTCGGTAAACAGGCTCCCCTTGCTGCTTACGACCAGCAATCTGTCTCCGTCAAGTTTTTTCAGCTGCCTTACCGCTCTCCTCCCGCCATATTCGATAAAAAATATGGCATCCTTCTCGATTTCCTGGGTGGAAAAAGCCAGGGCAAGATCGCCTTTTGAAATCCTGAAACCGGACATATCCTCGTCCTCTATTTTCAAATAGAAGACCTTTTCCTTTGCAAAACTTTCCACTTTATTTGAAACGATGGGCAACTGCCTTGTTCCAACGGCTTTGTCCATTTTGTAGTCAAATACCGGCACCGATTTCAGCACTCCTCCCAGAGCGTCGTTCCACACCTGCTGTACCGGCCTGGGCTCGGCTTTGACAGATTTTGAAACGGCCGGTGCCTCCTGCTCGTCCTTCAGGTATAAATCGTACCTGCCGATTTCCTGGCCAAGAGCTTTGGATATCCTGAGGATCAGCTCGTCGTTCAAAACCCTTCTGCCGATTTCCACCTCTATGATAAAGCTTTCCGACACTCCCACCAGCCTGCCCAGCTGCTTTTGCGTCACGCCTTTTTCTTTCCTTATTTTGTTGATTTCCTCACCGATTCTGCTCATATCGACCACCATTTCACCGCATTTATTTTCTAATTCACTATCTTAATACGTATTTTGAAATTAGGCAAACAATATCTTCATAAACCTTTCATATAACAGTCAAAGCAGTACACGTCGCCCTCCTCCGCACCGGAACAGACCTGCCTCAGCACTTTGCCGCAGCCCTTGCATTGGGACGTTTCAGGCTCCTCCTGTCCATCCTCACAGAGATAGTTGCCGCAGGTCAGATCACATTCCTCCTGCGCACATTCCGCGCACTCCCCGGAAGGAAATCCGAATTCACATTCAAATTCCTCCACTGCACCACTTTCATCGATGATGCCCTTCAAATTTTTGCAGCTGTTACAGATGCATTCACCCATTTTATTGCCTCCGCAAATATTTTATATGCCTTTCACTACCTTATTGTATTATAACCTAAAAATATGCTCCCTTCATAGAAACAGTTTCGTTTTTTCAACTGCCTGCCATGAAAGGAGCATATGAATTATTCAGGAGTTTTATACAGTTTTGTGGAGAAGGCCGCCGGTTTACACTTTAGGAGGCCTTGGATTTGGTAAAGGTGTCAAATGCAACGGCGCCCAGCAGAACCATACCATTGATGGCCTGCTGCCAGTCAATGCCTACACCCATCAAGGACATACCGTTGTTCATGACGCCCATGACAAGACCGCCGATGATGGCTCCCATGACGGTACCGATACCGCCCGCCGTTGAAGCTCCGCCGATAAAACAGGATGCGATTGCCAGCAGCTCAAAGCCGTTGCCGGCCTTCGGAGTCGCTGCATTCAGCCTGGCTGAAAAAACGAGGCCTGACAGGGCCGCCATAACACCCATGTTTACAAACACCCAGAAAACAATCCGCTGGGTTTTGACGCCGGAAAGCTTTGCCGCCTTTTCATTACCGCCCAGGGCATAAATATGCCTTCCTACAACGGTTTTGGTGGTAACGAAGGTATAGATGGCAATGAGGATGGCCAGCAGTACCAATACATTGGGTATACCCTTATAGGCGGCAAGGGAATAGGTAAAGAGGTTGATGACTGCGGAAATCAGTACGATCTTTGCGATTAAAAAGCCCATGGGAATAACTTCGAAATTGTATTTTTTCTGGGTTTTCCTGTTTGCAAATTCATAGAAAATATAGACAATAGTAAAGATGACTCCCACCAAAAGCGTGGTTATATGAATGCCTTTTCCGCCGAAAAAGTCGGGAATAAACCCGGAAGCTATCTTCTGGAAGCCTTCAGGGAAAGGGCTCAGGGAAGTGCCATTGAGTGTGACCATGGTCAATCCCCGGAAAATCATCATGCCTCCCAGGGTAACGATAAAGGCCGGGATTCTCAGATAGGCAATCCACCAGCCCTGCCACGCTCCTACAAGACCTCCGATCAAAAGCGAAAGAAGTATTCCAACGACGAAATTCATTTTCCAGGTAACCATGAACACCCCGGCCAGAGCACCCACAAAAGCGGCTACAGAACCGACGGACAGGTCAATGTGGAAAGCGACGATAACCAGCAGCATACCGATGGCCAAAACCAGCACGTAGGCATTCTGCAAAACAAGATTGGTAACATTCAGCGGTCTTAGCAGAACCCCGCCGCTGGCAAACTGGAAAAAGATCATGATCACTGCCAGTGCAATCAACATGCCATATTGTCTGATATTGTTTTTAAACAGCTGTTTTAACGTTTCCATTAGTATACCCCCTGCTTTTTGTTAATAACATATTTCATGATGACTTCCTGAGAGGCTTCCTCACGCCCCAATTCTCCGGTTATTTCCCCTTCGCTCATGACATAGATTCTGTCACACATTCCGAGGATTTCAGGAAGTTCAGAGGATATAAGCAGTATTCCCTTACCCTCTGCAGCCAGTTGGTTGATAATTGTATAAATTTCATACTTGGCACCCACATCAATGCCTCGTGTAGGCTCATCCAGTATTAATATTTCCGGTTCGGCAAAAATCCATTTGCTCAGAACGACCTTTTGCTGGTTTCCACCGCTTAGATTAACGGCTTTCTGCAGAATGCTGGAACATTTGATATTCAATTTTTTGCGGTAGTTTTCTGCTTCAAGTATTTCCAGATTATCATTGACGATATAATTGTGGGAAATCTTTTTCAGGTTGACCAATGAATGATTTCTCTTAATGTCGTCGATGAGGATCAGTCCGTAATTTTTTCTGTCTTCCGTAACGTAGGCAATGCCGCTTTCGATGGCTCTATTTACGGTGGTGGGGAATATCTCCTTGCCGTCCTTGTAAACCTGCCCGCTGATTTTCTTCCCGTAGGACCTCCCAAAAAGGCTCATGGCCAATTCCGTCCTGCCGGCCCCCATAAGGCCCGCAATACCGACTACCTCACCTTTTCTTATGTTAAAGTTCACGTTGTCGATGATTTTACGGTCATCGTGCAGGGGATGGTATACATTCCAGTTCTTCACTTCGAACATGACCTCGCCCACCGGTACTTCCCTGCTGGGAAAACGGTGCACCAGGTCCCTGCCCACCATGCCTTTGATGATTCTGTCCTCGCTGATCTGATTTTTTTCAACGTTAAGGGTCTCGATGGTGGCGCCGTCACGGAGAATGGTGATTGAATCGGCCACCTTTGAAACTTCGTTCAATTTATGTGAAATAAGAATTGATGACATTCCCTGCTTTTTGAATTCCAACAGTAATTTCAGCAAATTCTCACTGTCATCTTCGTTTAAAGCCGCAGTCGGCTCATCCAGAATCAAAAGCTTAACCCTTTTGGAAAGGGCCTTTGCAATTTCCACCAACTGCTGTTTGCCCACCCCGATATCGGTAATCAGAGTATTGGGCGATTCCTCCAGACCGACTTTTTTAAGCAGTTCCCTTGTGTGTGTTATGGTGTCGTTCCAGTTGATCACACCGCTCTTTGCCTGCTCGTTTCCCAGGAATATGTTTTCAGCGATTGAGAGGTACGGAATAAGGGCCAGCTCCTGGTGGATGATTACAATACCAAGTTCTTCACTTTGCTTGATATCCCTGAATTCACATACCTTACCCTTGAATACTATGTCTCCCGTATATGTTCCATGCGGATACACACCACTCAAGACCTTCATCAAGGTCGACTTCCCTGCGCCATTTTCGCCTACCAGCGCGTGGATCTCCCCGTCTTTTACTTTAAAATTAACATTATCAAGTGCTTTAACACCTGGAAATGTTTTGGTAATACTTTTCATTTCCAAAATGGTATCCGACATTTAAGCCCCAACCCCTTACCATATAGTAAATAAGAACCCCACCCGCTAATGCAATCGGAGATTGCCTGCGGGTCCCGGGAACCTTGTTGTTTCACAATAATTTAGTGATGGCTAAAAGCCATCACTAAATTATTATATAACATAATCTATTACTTCCAAACTGTTGCTATATTATTTAAGTTTATCTTCCGTATAGTAACCGGAATCGATCAATTCCTTCTTGTAGTTTTCCTTGTCCACTGCTACAGGTACTTCCAGGTAGGAAGGAACAACTTTCACGCCGTTATCATAAGTCTTTTCGTCGTTAACTTCAGGCTTTTCACCTTTAAGGATCGCATCTGCAATTGTAACAGCCCTCTTTGCAAGAGTTCTTGTATCCTTGAATACCGTTGAAGTCTGCTCACCGGCGATGATGGATTTTACCGAAGCCACTTCGGCATCCTGACCGGTAACGATGGGCCAGGGCTGATCGGGTTTACCGTAACCAACGCTCTTTAATGCCGAGAGGATACCTCTGCTGAGTCCGTCATAAGGTGACAGTACTGCGTCTACCTTGTCCTTGGTGTAGAATTTGCTAAGAAGGTTATCCATTCTTGCCTGTGCGGTTGCACCGTCCCACCGGAGGGTTGCGCAAACCTTCATGTCCATCTGTCCGCTTTTTACAACCAATTTTCCGGAATCAATATAGGGCTTGAGGATTGACATTGCGCCGTCAAAGAACATGAATGCGTTGTTGTCGTCCGGTGATCCACCGAATAATTCGATGTTGAAAGGACCTTTTCCATCTTTGAGGCCCAACCTCTTTTCGATATCCTGAGCCTGGAGAACGCCAACCTTGAAGTTGTCGAAGGTAGCATAGTAATCTACGTTTGCAGTCTTTTTAATCAAACGGTCATAAGCGATAACAGGAATGTTCTTGTCCTTGGCTTTCTGCAGAACATCCGACAGGGACTCACCGTCAATTGAAGCGATAACAAGGAGATTAACACCCTTTGTAATCATGTTTTCAATCTGGGATACCTGGTTTTCTACTACGTCTTCAGCATACTGCAAATCGGTTTTGTAACCTTTTTCTTCAAACTGCTTGACCATGTTGTTACCGTCGTCGATCCATCTTGCTGATGATTTCGTAGGCATTGCTATACCTATTGTTTTCTGGCCCTCTGCCTTTGGAGCATCTGCCTTCGGAGCATCCGCCTTCGGAGCATCGGCTGCCTTCTCACCTGTGCCACCACAAGCTGCAAGTGAAAACACCATTGCCAGCATAACCATTACTGCTAAAAACCTTCTCATTACGACTTCCCCTTTCGACTATATGATTTTATACTTCTATATCACTAAATTTCCACCGGTATTATAAGGAACGGAAGCAACCGGTCCCATAATACGGGCGAAAAATAGCAACCAAATTAATAGAATGAACATGAATTGACTGATTATTCAATCACATGCGAAACCAACTCAAACCTTTGATTTCAAATCAGGATCATTATGTATAAAATTAAATGTCTAAAATAGTATGCTTTGTCTCCGTCCTGCCAGTTTGAATTCCTTTGTGACTTGCCACGCTGATAAGCCTGATGAATATTTTATTGCAAATTGTACGGCACCTGATCGTGCCCTTCATTATTTGATATGTTATGATTGTTTAAATCATTAAATTGTTTTTTTGTTTTCATTTTCAATCTTGTGAATTGAGTATAACAAAAATATTTTTACATTTCAAGTAGTTTTTTTATGATTTTATTATGATTTTTTTCGATTTTGATTATTTACTTTCGTAAATTCGATCAAACGAATTGAATTGTGTTCATAAAGCTTCATGGATCCGGCCAGGAAAAGCGGGAGCGGATGGCTTCTCCTCCCCAGGATATTTTTACATCCCTGTAAGAAAAGAGTTGACTTCACAAACAATATATAATATTATAATACCAGGCTGTGAAAAATTTCACAGCCTGGCGAGGCAGTAGCTTGAAAGAGGTTACTATGCGACAGGATATACCCATACCGGCAATTGAAAGGCTGTCCATCTTATATACCGTTCTGGAAAGGCTGGAGAAAGAGGAACGGACCACCGTATCCTCCAAGGAGCTGGGAAGGATAATGAACGTACCTCCCCACACCATCCGGAAGGATATCAATTATTTTGGCCAGACAGGAACGGAAAATGGCTACAATGTTTTAGCATTAAAGAGTACCATCGAAAGCAGGCTTCATTTTGACAATCCGCGCAAGGCCTGTATTGTTGGACTGGGCAGGATGGGAAACGCAATTATGAACTTCAGCGGCTTTCTGGACAGCAACATCAAGATTGTGGCAGGCTTCGATTCCAACATCAACCGTCTCGAAACCCTGGTGACGGACATACCGCTGCATCCGGCCTATGCGATACCGGAGGTCGTAAAAAGCAAGGGGATCGAACTGGGAGTCATCACCGTCCCGCCCTCATCGGCACAGCTCACTGCGGATAGGCTGATACAAGGCGGAATAAAAGGAATCATCAACTTTGCTCCCGTCATCCTCAACGGTGACAGCCCCCACATAGAAATCAGGAACTTTTATATCCTGGAGGAGTTCCGCATCCTCTCGGCCCTTATATCCCGGTAACACCGTTTTTTAATGATAATACTTAAATAAAATGTAAAGGGGATTGAATTATGGGTAGAATTTATAATTTTTCGGCAGGACCTTCCATGCTTCCGGAAGCGGCCCTGGCAAAAGCCGCGGCTGAAATGCTTGACTACCGGGGTACCGGCATGTCGGTAATGGAAATGAGCCACAGGACCAAGACCTATGAAGCCATCATCGGCAATACGGAAGCCCTGCTGCGCAAGCTGATGGACATCCCGGAAAACTATTCGGTGCTTTTTCTCCAGGGCGGAGCATCACAGCAGTTCGCCATGCTCCCGATGAATTTGATGACCGGGAATAGAAAAATCGACGTCGTCAACACCGGAACCTGGGCGAAAAAAGCCATGGCAGAGGCAAAGCTGGTTGGCGCCGTCAATGTTGCGGCTTCCTCCGAGGACAAAAACTATTCCTATATACCAAAGACCTTTAACTTTTCCTCCGATGCCGATTACGTGCACATCACCTCAAACAACACCATCGAGGGAACCCGGTATGCACAATTCCCGGATACCGGCTCCGTTCCTCTGGTAGCCGACATGTCAAGCAACATTCTCTCGGAAAAAGTGGATGTCTCAAAATTCGGCGTGATTTATGCGGGCGCCCAGAAAAACCTGGGACCGGCGGGCGTTACCATTGTGATTATCCGCAATGACCTGCTGGGCCGGCACGATGAGAAAGCGCCCCTGTTCTTCCGTTATGAAACCCATGCGAAAGAGAAATCCCTTTACAACACCCCTCCCTCCTACAGCGTTTATATGGTCGGGCTGGTTCTCGAGTGGCTGGACGGATTGGGCGGCGTGGAAGCCATCGAAGCCATTAACAGGGAAAAGGCAAACCTTCTATATGATTATATTGATGCGTCCGGCATGTTCAAGTGCCCCGTTTCGGGAGAAGACCGTTCCCTGATGAACATCCCCTTCACCGCCCCCAATGACGAATTGAACGCCAAGTTCATTTCCGAAGCGGAAAAAGCGGGTCTTAGCGCCCTCAAAGGCCACAGGCTTGTAGGCGGTATGAGGGCCAGCATTTATAACGCCATGCCGGTGGAAGGCGTCAGGACACTGGTGGAATTCATGAAAAACTTTGAGAAAAACAACCAATAGGGGAGGGATTATCTTGTTTACAATACAAACGCTCAATAAAATATCATCCAAAGGCCTGGATCTTCTGCCGAGGGACAATTATGAGGTGGCCTCACAGGTTTCAAGCCCCGACGCCGTTCTCGTAAGGAGCGCCAACATGCTGGAGAAGGAGCTTCCGGAAAGCCTGAAGGCCATCGCCAGGGCAGGTGCGGGAGTGAACAACATCCCCGTGGATAAATGCACCGAAAAGGGAATCGTTGTTTTCAACACCCCGGGAGCCAATGCCAACGCCGTCAAGGAGCTTGTGCTCACCGCCCTATTCTTATCCTCCAGGAAAATATACAGCGGCATCACCTGGGCTCAGTCCCTCAAAGGAAAGGGTGATGAAGTGGCCCAACTGGTTGAGAAAGGCAAATCCAATTTCGAGGGGCCTGAAATCAAAGGCAAACGCCTGGGAGTCATCGGACTCGGCGCCATCGGCGTAATGGTGGCCAACGATGCCATCGCCCTGGGAATGGAAGTCATCGGCCATGACCCCTTCATTTCCATCGATGCCGCCTGGGGCCTGTCCAGCAGCGTCATAAAAGCCCAGAGCCTTGAGCAGTTGATTTCAACCTCGGACTACATTACCATTCACGTTCCCCTGGACAACAAGACCAAGGGCATGTTCAACAAGGGCAGATTTGATCTCATGAAAAAGGGCGTAAGGATTATAAATCTTGCAAGAGGCGGATTGGTCGTCAACCAGGACATGCTGGAGGCTTTGAACAACGGTACCGTTTCCTGCTATGTAACCGACTTCCCCGAAGAAGAGCTGCTGGGGAGGGAAAACGTAATAACCATCCCCCACCTGGGAGCATCTACTCCCGAATCGGAAGAGAACTGCGCCGTTATGGCCGCCACCCAATTGAAGGATTTTCTTGAGCACGGCAATGTGAAAAACTCCGTCAACTTCCCCGAATGTGTGCTGGCGCCCACGGGCAACCGGAGGGTCATCTTCGCCCATGAAAACATTCCCAACATGGTGGGCCAGATAACCACCGTCCTGGCTTCAAGCAAAATCAACATCGCCGACATGCTGCACCGCCACAGGAACACCATCGGCTACAGCATCATCGACATTGAAAATCCCGTATCCGAAGAGCTCATCCAAAGGCTCTATGCCATCAACGGCGTAAGGATGGTCAGGGTGATCGAACCTACAAACTAACGGATAGGAAATATAAAAGGCCGGAAAGTTGTTTGATTAACTTTCCGGCCTTTGTATTTATTTTTAATTCATTTCCTGCCACTGCTGTTTTGTGATGAGCACCCTTCTGGGTTTGCTCCCCTCAAAGGGCCCCACAATGCCCCGGGCCTCCATCTGGTCGATGATTCTCGCCGCCCTTGAATATCCCAGCTTGAACTTTCTCTGCAGCAAGGAAGTGGATGCCTGCCCCTGTTCGATGACCATGCCGATCACTTCGGGCAACAGCTCGTCGTCGTCCCCTTCCTCTCCCTGGGAAGCTTCCGCCTGGCTTTCAATCTTCTCCATCACATCCTGGTCATACTCCGCCGGCCCTTGAGACTTGATAAAGGCCACCAGCCCCTCCACCTCCCTGTCGGTGATCAAGGCGCCCTGAATCCTCACGGGCTTGGGTATGCCAAGGGGATTGAAAAGCATGTCCCCTCTTCCCAGCAGCTTTTCTGCGCCGGCCATATCCAGGATGGTACGGGAATCGATCTGGGACGAAACTGCAAAGGAAATCCTGGAGGGTATGTTGGCCTTGATTACACCGGTGATTACATCCACGGAAGGCCTCTGGGTGGCGATGACCAGATGCATCCCGGCGGCCCTTGCCATCTGTGCCAGCCTGCAGATGCAGTCTTCCACATCATTGGGGGCCACCATCATCAGGTCTGCCAGTTCATCGATGATAATGACCACCTGGGGCAGGGAATCACCTTCCTGTCTTTCCTTCATCAGATGGTTATATCCCCTCAAATCCCTTACATTGTTTTCCGCGAACAGCCTGTAGCGGTTTGCCATTTCCTGGACCGCCCAGTTCAAAGCTCCTGCCGCCTTTTTGGGGTCGGTCACCACAGGGATCAGCAGGTGGGGTATGCCGTTATATATGCTCAGCTCCACCACCTTGGGATCAACCATCAAAAGCTTGACTTCCTCCGGCGAAGCCTTGTAAAGTATGCTGGCGATCAGGGTGTTGATGCACACGCTCTTTCCCGCACCGGTGGCCCCGGCAATCAGCAGGTGGGGCATTTTTGCAATGTCCGCCACGACGGGCTTTCCCGCGATGTCCTTTCCCACGGCAAA
This sequence comes from Bacillota bacterium, assembly GCA_023424965.1. Lineage (GTDB taxonomy): Bacteria > Bacillota > Clostridia > Acetivibrionales > JAFADI01 > JAFADI01. Next base: position 8,324 of record JAFADI010000044.1, on the reverse strand, counting down.
GGCAAGCTTGGAGGGATGGTTTGCAAACTCATCGGATTCAATCACATCCCTGACCAATACAGGCGTAACCTCCCTGTTGGGAATCTCTATGCCGATGGCGGCCTTTCCGGGTATGGGGGCTTCGATTCTCACGCCGGTGGCGGCCAGGTTCAGCGCAATATCGTCGGTCAGGTTCACAATCTTGCTCACCTTTACGCCGTAATCCGGCTGGATCTCGTACCGGGTTACCGCCGGCCCCCTTGTGATGTTGAGGATTTTCGCACCCACGCCGAAACTGCTCAAGGTGTCGATAAGCTTGTCGCCTTTTTTTACGGGATCTTCACCGGCAAAAAAGCCGCCCTTCTCTTCCTCCCTCCGCCTCAGCAAATCCACCGAAGGATATGTATCATACGAAGTTCTTTTGTTTGCCGCAGCGCTCTTCAATTCCGGCTGGAACTGCTGGGAGCCGCCGACGGGAACGGTTTTGCCGCCGGACACTTTATGCTTTGCTTTGCCGCCCCGCATCAGTATCACCTTGCATTTTGGAGCTGCATCCATATTTTCTTCTTTAACATCCCGGGTATCCTCAAAAATTCCGGCTTCTGAAAAATTCGCAGGTCCGGCCTCTGCAAGGGGCTCCATGCCTTCTTCCTCGCCATCGAAGTCATAGGAAGCATAAGCCTCTTCCCCGTATGTATCCACGTGCTCTTCTTCGGTGAAGCCGGGGACGCCGTCCTCCCGCACTCCGGGCTCTTCCTCCCCAGCCGCTGAAGCTTCCATGCCGCTTCCGGCGGAAGGATTCATATTCTCCTTCATTGCCTGCGTGGTCTGATCCTTGAGCTTGTCATAGACGGAACCCGAAAATTCCACCGCCTTGGACCAGCGCTGGATTTCCAGGCTTACATTTTTCTTGCCGGGCGCGGCTTTTTCTTCTTTTGCGGTCTTTACTTCCCCGGGCTGAATGTTTCTGGCTTCACTTTCCTTTTTCTCCTTGTCCACAACCCAGTTGAATTTTCCGCCGGTCTTCCTTTCCGGCACTTCATAATCCCGGTCTACGGGCTCAGGCACATATTCTTCCCTTGCGCTGGAAATCCGGGAAACGGTTCTCTTGGGTACTTTCCTGGATTTTGTTCTCGGCTTGTTTATGTAGTAAACGGCCAAAATGAATATGCCGGCCAGAACAGCGGCCTCTACAGCCAGCACTTTGAAGAATTGGGACAGGGACGACCCTGAAAAGGAATATGCCGCAAGCACCGCCACAGCCAACACTGCAAGAATGATCCTGGTATTCGTTTTTCGGCTTTCCTTTTTATATTTGGAGCTTCTTGAACTTTTATTATCCACTTTTTAGCTTACCTGCCTTTTTTTCTTAAGTACGACATCCCACATCTATTTTACCACCAGGTTTTTTCCACGTCAAAAGGCATAAAACATTTTTCATCTGATTCCAAACCTGGTCCTGTATCCGCACTTCCTGCACAGCGGCTCAACGGCCGTTCTTCTGGAAAACCCGTCATACAGCTCCCTGGCTCTTTCGCTTTCAATAATTTCTCCCAGCTCCTGCTCCCCGATATTTCCAAGATTTATTGTCCCCTCTCCGTCAAGACAGCAGGGCACCACCGTTCCATCCACCAGGATGGCAAACTGGTCTCTCAGACCGTAGCAGAAACCCTTCCCGCAGATATCCTCCCTTGCCATGTCCGGCCAGTCAAATTCCACCGCCTGGTTGAGAAAAACATTCTCCGCCAGTTTTATGCCGTTGCAGGGTGTGGGCTTGTCTTCAAGGACATGGTCCGGCCGGAACTCCTTTTCGATTCTTTTCAGAATATAGGCGTTGTTCCTTTTGCCGGTATCGTCGGAACAGTTCCACAGCCGCAGGCATATTAACAGTTGTCTTTCCGCCCGGGATCTGCGGATGAATCCGAAAATACCGTCCAGGTAGGCTTCCATGGGATATTCGCTGGTGTTGGCCTCAAAGCTGTGAAGGGAAAAATTGACCTGCCTCAGCGCAGGCTCCCGGATGAGAATATCTGCCGTCCTGTCGATCAGCGTGCCATTGGTGGTGATGTTCACCTTCCGGCCATGCTTATGGCAAAGCTCCAGGAAAAGGCCCAATTCAGGGTGCAGAAGCGGCTCTCCCATCACATGAAAGTAAAGGTATCCGGAAAAACCCTCGATTTTACCCAGAATTTCTTCAAAGAGGTCCCGGCTCATAAACCGGGGCCTGCGACCGGTCCCGGGACAAAAATCGCAGGACAGGTTGCAGCTGTTGGTTATCTCAATGTAGGTCTTTTTGAACTTCCGCATTATTTCATCCTTAATACCATTTTGTTAAATTTGGCAATAGGCATTTTTTATGGAGAAAAGGCTTCACTCTATGAGGAATACTTCGAGGCAGGAAAGTAATGGTAACAAACTGGAATGACCCATAAGTAAGAACCTCTACTTTCGTGCCAATGATCTTTTGTTCTGAACCGCACTGGGTGCTTTGAAGCCTTTTTGTAATAAACAATGCCTATTTGACATGGTACCATTAAAGAATACTTATTATTTCCTCCGGACTTTTAAAGTAGTAATCCGCAGCGACACTATCCTTCTCAATCGCGCCCCACAGGGCCAGAGCAAAATCCACGCCCGCATTCCGCGCACACATGCAGTCAAAGGGCGTATCTCCGATGTAAATGGTTTCCGAAGCCTTCGCCCCGGACAGCTCCAGGAACTTGAGGATCGGCTCCCCGTCGGGCTTGTGCTTTTTCGTATCGTCGGAGCATACGATGTGCCTGAAGTATTGTGTTATCTCCAGCATGCGCGGATCATGGGCGATTTCCAGCCGGTTCCTTGAGGTTACGACGCCGGTGATGATATTTTTGCTTTCCACATGCCGCAGCACCGCCATAACCCCTTCAAACACCCTGGCCTCCTTCAACGCCTCTCTCAAATATCCATGATATCTTTCACAGATGGCATCAATGTCGGTAAAGCCGTATCTTTCCAGCGACGTCCTGGTAGGCACCCCATGCCCCACCGCCAGCTCCTCCATGGTGAAATATCTTCCAAACTTCTCATGGATGAGCTTCTGATAGGAGGATACAACCGCTTTTTCCGTATCAATCAGGGTCCCATCCACATCGAATATGATATAATTATACATTTTTATCTTCATTTACGCAGCGGGTAAATGAATTCCCCCCTTATAAATATTTCCTAAGTAATAATAATAAAACATCGACCCGGCAGTTGCAACCTTAAATATTCAATCCACAAATCCTCTATGTCCAAAAATATTAAATTCATGTCCCTGCAGAATATTTAGTTTGCCGTTGGAATTGCTATAATTATTTTATGTTTGCTTCGCTCTGTCTAAAAGTATAAAATATTTCTATATGGACCGAGCTGTTTGCGGTTCATAAATTTCAGGCATAAGGAGCGGTTCCCCTGGTTTTTGATATTTTAAAGGCGTCAAACAAGCTTTCGGAGCTGGATTTAAGGATTAAAGCGGACAATCTTCTGATCGACGTGGCATGGTTCAGGGCCATGGAACTCAAGGACAACTGGAGTATCAACCGGCATACCCATTCCACCTTTGAATTTCACTTCGTAACCGCCGGTTCCTGCAGTGTATCCCTGGATGACTGTGAATTTACGGTGGAGGCGGGAGAATTTTATGTTACGGCTCCCTACGTTTTTCATGAACAACGGGGAAAGCCGGGGGAAAGGTTTGTGGAATACGGCCTTAACTGCGATATCCGGCTTGAGTGGGAAAAACCCTCCGAGGCCCAGCACATAATAAAGGTGTTGACGGAGACGCACTGTAAAAAGCTGAAGGACGCCAATGGAGCCATAGCGCTCTTCGACATGGCACTGGAGGAGGCCTACCACCAGAACATAGGTTTTTTCAATAATATCAAGAGCCTTGTTGTCATGATTGTAAATTCCGCGGTGAGGTCCATCCGGCAAAATGCGTCCGCCAGATATGACGTGCCGTTGAAAAACGAAAAGGACGATTACCGGTTTGCCCAGATCGACAAATTTATCAATGACAACATCTCCCATCCCATATCGACCCATGACATCGCAAAGCACCTTTACCTCAGTGACAAACAGGTGTGCAGGATCATAAAAGGCGCCAGGGGGATGTCCACAAAGCAGCTGATCGAGCGCGTCAAGTTTGAAAAAGCCGAGGAAATGCTGAATAACACCAGACTGTCGGTCAAGCAGATTTCCGACGCTCTCGGCTTTTCAAGCCAGTATTATTTCAACCAGTTTTTCAAGCGGATGGAGGGCTATCCTCCCAGTGTCTACAGGTCAAATATAAAAAGCAGCCTGAACACCCCGGTTGAAAGAGGAAACATCAAAATCAAATAAAAGGGGGATTATAAAATGTTGACAAAAGAACTGTATGCCCAAACATGCAAAAGAGCACTGGAGTATCTTGACAGGGCGGGTATCGTTGTTACGGAGGAAGAAAAAAACAGTATGGAGGTGGCGGAGTACGGGCTTGGAGAGCTGGACACCATCGGTTTGGAGCTCATCGTGTACGTCAACACCGACAAATGCTGTGCCAAAGAGCTTGTGCTCTTCCCCGGCCAGACTTGTCCCGAGCACAGGCATCCGCCTGTGGAAGGTGAGGACGGCAAGGAGGAAACCTTCCGCTGCAGATGGGGCCAGGTTTACCTGTATGTCCCGGGACCCGCGGTAGAAAACCCCAGGGCCGTGGCCCCCAAGGGAAGAGAACAGTACTTTACCGCGTGGAATGAAATTGTCCTGAACCCGGGAGAGCAGTATACCCTGTCGCCCAACACACTGCACTGGTTCCAGGCGGGACCGGAAGGTGCCATCGTTTCGGAATTCTCCACCAAAAGCAGGGATCCCTTTGACATATACACCGATCCCGCCATCAATCCTGCGACCGATAGAAAAGTATAAAGAAAGGAAATTGGAATATGTTCGACGTTACTGCATTAGGCGAAATTTTAATCGACTTTACGCCCGCCGGGCTGTCAAACCAGGGCAATATCTGTTTTGAGAGGAATCCGGGAGGGGCCCCTGCAAATGTTCTTGCAAGCATATCAAAGCTTGGAGGAACTACCGCCTTCATCGGCAAGGTGGGGAACGACATGTTCGGCCATTACCTCTGCGATGTTTTAAAGTCCCACAACATCGACGCCTCGGGCGTGAAATTCAGCGAACGGGTCAGAACCACCCTGGCTTTCGTCCAGTTGGCCGACAACGGGGACAGGAGTTTCAGTTTTTACAGGAATCCCGGAGCCGACACCATGCTGGAGCCTTCGGAGGTGGACTACGAAATTATAAAAAATTCAAAGGTATTTCATTTCGGCTCTCTCTCTCTGACGGAGGAACCTTCTAAAACTGCTACCCTGGAAGCCTTAAAATTTGCCAAGGCCAATGGCTGCACCATTTCCTACGACCCCAACCTGCGGCCCCGGCTGTGGGAGAGTCTGGAGCATGCTCGCAGGGAAATCATATCGGTGCTTGAGTTTGCCGATATCCTGAAGGTATCGGAAGAAGAGCTGGAATTCATTACGGGTGAAAAAGACCTGGAAAAGGGCACAAAGGTTTTCTCTGAAAAGTATGGAATCGGCCTCATACTGGTAACCCTAGGCCCTGAAGGCTGCTTCTACAGGCTCGGGGAGGCCACCGGCGCAAAGCCTACCTTCAGCGAAATAAAACCCGTGGATACCACGGGAGCGGGAGATTCTTTCCTGGGAGGCCTGCTTTTTTCAATGCTTTCCAGAGGTATTTTAAAGCCGGCACAACTGGAGGTTCCCGTACTGGATGAAATGCTCACCTTCTCAAATGCCGTAGCCTCCCTGTGTACAGCAAAAAAGGGTGCTATCCCTGCCATGCCTGACCTGGAACAGGTAAAGGCCTTGATAAATTCCAGATCCTGATAATATTTAAAGGGATTCCGGCAGGCAATATTCCGGAATCCCTTTTTCATTTCAGTTCCGTACAGGGTTATACAGTTTCCAGAGGCCTGGTTGAGGCACCCACAATCAGCTCCGTGTCAAGGAACAGCTTGTCGGTGTGGCTCTCCTTATTGATCTGCCGCAGTACCATCTTTACGGCGGTTGCGCCCATTTCCGCTTCCTTCTGCCGGATGTGGGTAAAGAAATAACTCCCCAGGCTGTTCTCCGGGCCGTCAAAGCAGAGGATGGAAATGTCCTCCGGCACCTTTTTTCCTAAGGCCTTGACCGCCTCCAACGCCACAACCGCAACATCGTACTCGGCGGCGAAAATACAGGTTATCTGAGGATTGCCGTTCAAAAGCCTTTTGATGATTTCCAGGTCCTCCAGCATGGCTTCCCTTCCCCTTTTCGTGGGAACGGAACTGGACATGTTGGTAAGCCACAGGGACTCATCCACGGACACCCCGTGTTCCGCATGGCTGCGCACAAAACCGTCGATCCTGGCTTCCAGCGCCGAGGTATCGGTATAGGACTGGGAAATGAAGCTGATGTGCCTGTGTCCAAGCCCCAGCAAATAGTCCGTGGCCTTCTTTGCGGCACTCACATTGTCGGTGCCCACAAAAGACGCTCCGATCCCCTTCAGGTATCTGTCCACAAATACCACGGGAAAACCGTCCAGCACCATCCGCAGGATCCTTGGATTGTAGTTCTCCCCGTGGGCCGTCATGATGACGATCCCATCCACTCCCAGGGCGTAAAGGTCGCTGATGGCCTTTTCCTCCAGCTCCTGCTGGCTGAAGGAACGCCTCAGGGTTATGAAGCAGTCGTTTTTTGCCGCTTCCCTCTCGATGCCGGAAAGCAGGGAGGTCCCATAACTGGATGTAAAGTTGGAAAGGACCACTCCGATAAGGGAGTGGTTTTGTCTTGCGGTATCGTGTCCGTAGGTATCCGGCAGCGTGGAAACATCGATGTCCTCCGCAATAAAGGAGCCCTTTCCGGGGATCCTCTTTATCATTCCGCTGTCGGCCATCATATTCAGCGCTTTTTTGCTGGTAATCCGGCTGACGCCGAATTCCTCCGCCAGTTCCTTCTCCGTGGGAAGGCGGTCGCCCAGCTTGAATTTGCCGCTTCTGACGCCGTTTACCAGATGATTGAATATATTTTGATAAAGAGGTTGCTCAGACATAGGTATCTCCATCTCCAGCCTGTGAATTCTGATTGTCAGTTATGAATAATATATCATTGCATGTCCCCAGCGTCAATATCGCCGGAGCTTACCAGACCGGGGCGGCGACTCTTTCCAGGCCGGCCACTTTCCTGAAGATCTCTTCCGTACCATACCCGTATTCCGTCAGAAAACCGACCACATCCTTTTCAATATCCGGAACATAGGACCTCAGTGCCTTGAACCTCCCCGAGAGCCTGTAGCGGCCAAGGGCCGCCGGGATCAGAACCGTGTCCCCGGCTGCGAACCTTGTTGTTCCTTCCGGCCCTTCGATTTCTCCCTCGCCTTCAACGAAAACATAGATGAAAAACTTGCTTCCGTCGGCATATTCATCCACGGTACCTATCACCCTGTACATTTCCAGGGCGAAATACTGGTTGGCCGCAAACACTCTCCTGGATACCTTGTTGCTCAGCGCGCATTCCAGCCCGTCAACCTTTTCCCTCCGGCCGGAAGAGCCGAAATCGATCACATCCAGGGCCTTATCCATGTGCAGCGGTCTTTTGCTTCCTTTTGAATCCACCCGGTCATAGTCGTAAACCCTGTAAGTGGTATTGGAATTCTGCTGGATTTCAGCGATGAGAATTCCTTCTCCAATGGCGTGCACCAGCCCTGCGGGGATATTCAACACATCTCCCGGGTACACGTTGACATAGTTAAGGCAGCTGTCAAGCCTGTTTTCCGCCGCAGCCTTCTCAAGCTCCCGTGCCGTTATCCCCGGAAGAAGGCCATACACCAGCTTTGCCCCGGGCTTTGCATCAATTACATACCATATCTCGTTTTTTCCCAGTTCACCTTCCTCATGAAGCAGGGCATAGCGGTCGTCGGGGTGAACCTGGACGGACAGCCTCTCATTTGCATCGATAAACTTCACAAGCAGAGGAAATTTCTCCATGTGCCTGCCGGTAAGTTCCTCTCCAACCAGCCCCTGGCGGAATTCTCCAAGCAGAGAGGGCAGCGTTCTTCCCGCATGCTCCCCGTTGGATACGATACTGATTCCATCGGGATGGCAGGATACCTCCCAGCTCTCCGCCACGATTCCGCCGGGAATTTCTTTTCCAAGTTTCCGGAGATTAGTGCCCCCCCACAGGTATTGCTTGTACACAGGTTTAAATTTAAGCGGATACAGCATTTTACCTTCCCCCTTTACAAAAATAGTTTCAGACCCGTCTGCCTTCACGCAGACATTT
>JAFADI010000011.1 GCA_023424965.1 Bacillota bacterium | reverse complement strand
GTCCGCTGCAAAATATGCTCCAATCGAATATCCTCCCACATTGCCACCCTGAGCTACAAAAAGTCCTTCCGGGTGAACACCTTTCCCGACATATGGAATGAAGCGGAAAAGGAACTGGCAGGCTCTGATAAATGGGTCTTCATAGGATATTCCCTGCCCGATGCGGATTATGAATTCAAGCATCTTTTGAAAATCGCGGAACATAAGCTGAGGCATGTGAGGAAATCACCGCTGCAGATCCAGGTGGTTTTGCTGGAAGACAGCCCTGCCATCGAAAAGTACCGGAGCTTTTTCGGAAGCAGGATCAGCAGGATTTTTGACGGGGGAATAAAAGACTACCTTGAGCACGGAGGACAGTAGGAACAAAGGAGCGGACCCTCACTGGGCCGCTCCCTTCCCATACTTACTGGACTTCATCGATCAGTTTGTTTTTCAGTTCCAGGAGTTTAGTCAGTTCTGCGTTTTTGTCGGTTTTCAGTTGAATCATTTCATCCAGCAGGGTGCCCGCCCGGGTGTAATCTTTTGCCTTAAGGGCTTCCTTCAGTTCCGCCCTGTGGCTTTGTAAGGCATCGTGCAGGGACTTTATACCGGACCTGGTATCCTTGGCTTCGGCCAAATCTCCTTTGAGACTTTCCTTCAGTGCTTTAAATTGCTCTCTGGCAGCAGCCTTTTCCTCTTCCGGCAGAGTTTTGAATTCATCCTTCAACCCGGCAAGACCGCTTTTGACCTGCCCTCTGGTGGACTTCAACTGCTCCCTCATGGCTTTGGCTTCCTCGTACAACTGCTTTAGCTGGGCTCTTTTATCCTTTATTTCCTGAGGGATGGTGGCTTTGGCCTTTGCGGCGCCCGGGGCGTCTGTCTCGGCGAAGGCGAAAGCGGTGGCCGAAAAGGCCATGGCCAACACAACGAGGAGTGAAACAAGTTTTTTCATGATTCTTCATCCTTTCCTGAATTAACATGGTGTACATGTTTGATTAATTTTGCTTATGAATTCATTATAAAAAGGGGCTGTGGAATAAAAACGGTTCAAATGTGGAAAAAGTGTGTAAATTTACAAGGGTGAAAGGAAATGGACGGTTTGTGTGGAATTAAGCTATAGGAGAGGGGAGTATACCATTTTGATATATTGGTAAAAGGCATTTTTTATGGAAAAAAGGCTTCACTCTATGAGGAATGCTTCGAGGCAGTAAAGCAATGGGAAACAGATAAATTGCATAAGTGTGGTGGAACAATGGAAAACAAGCTGATTTATGTTGTTGACGACGAACAGAATATAAGGGAATTGATAAAATCCTACCTTGTAAAAGAAGGCTTTGCGGTGGAGGTATTTGCCGACGGCGAAAGTGCCCTGGAGGAATTTTCGAAAAAGAAGCCGGACATGCTCATCATCGACATCATGATGCCCGGAATAGACGGTTATTCCCTGTGCAGGGAAATACGCAAGAGCAGCCAGGTACCCATCATCATGGTTTCTGCCAAGGATGACGAAATCGACAGGATCCTGGGTTTGGAGCTGGGAAGCGATGATTACATCTCAAAGCCCTTCAGCCCCAGGGAACTGGTGGTGCGGGTCAAGACGATTTTCAGAAGGGTCAATGGCTCCGGACAGGAGCAAACAGATGAAAGGAATGAGGTAAAGTTCCGGGACATCCTTTTGCTTCCCGAGGAGAGAAAGGTAATGAAGGACAATAAGGAAATCGGGTTTACGGCAAAAGAATATGATTTCCTGGTTTACCTGATAAAGAACAAAAACAGGGTGTTTACAAGAGAACAACTGATTAACAGCATTTGGGGCTATGAATATATCGGGGATACCAGGGCAATCGACGATCTGGTCAAAAGGGTGAGGCGGAAGCTGGGAGAAGCGGGGGCATCTCTGGAAATTACCACGGTCTGGGGCTATGGCTATAAAATAAGCGAGTAGGTGCCAATAATGAAAAGAACAATCACAAGCAAAATCATTTTTTCATACCTGATCATTATATTTGTAACGCTGGCCATCGTGGGAACCGTTTTCAGCCTTTCAGCAAAACGGTTTATGGAGAGGCAGGCCCTTTCCAACCTTGTGAAGGATGCCCGGTCCATCGCGGAGATATTCAGCCGGGATGCGGATGACGGCATCACGGTTGAGAGAAACATACGGCAATTTATAAAAGAACGGGTAAAAACGAGGCAGGAGCTTGGTGCCATCGAAAGCCAGTGGGCGGTGGTAGGCAAGGAAATGAGAGTCCTGTATCCGGCGGCGGGGGAAGAAGCCCAAAAGATCAGAAACGATGTAGTGCCCCAGCTTGCGGGAAATTTCGGCAGGGAAAGGCCCGGCAGCGCCAGGCTGCAACTGGACGGGAACGAGTACATGGCGGCAATCCTGCCGGTGGAAGGTGTGAATCAGAAAATAAAAGGCTGGGTGGTGCTCTATACGCCGGTGGGACCGGTGGAACAGCTCACAAAAGGACTTTTGACCGTCTTTCTGGTTTCACTTGTATTTACAGGCATGGTCGTAGTGGCCTTCGGAGTGTTTTTTGCCAGATCTCTGGCAAAGCCCGTCATCCTGTTGAAAAAGAGGGCGGAAAAGCTTTCAAAAAGGGATTTTGATTCCAGGGTGGAAATCCGTACGGGGGATGAACTGGAGGAACTGGCGGATACGGTGGACAGGATGGCAAAGGAATTGAAAGAGTATGACCGGGCCCAGAAGAAATTCCTGCAAAATGCCTCCCATGAATTGAAAACTCCCCTTATGTCCATACAGGGCTACGCAGAGGGGATAAAAGACGGGGTATTTGAAGATGACCAAAAGGCCCTGGACATTATCGCGGAAGAGAGCGCCCGGCTGAAGGGACTGGTGGAAGAGCTCATCTTCCTGTCGAAGCTGGAGACCCTGGAGGATTTTTACCGCTTTGAAGACCAGAGCCTGAAGACTGTGATCGGCAAAAGCGTGGAAAAGGTAAACAGCCTGGCTTTAAAGCAAAATATCACTGTGAATGCGGTTATGCCGGAGCAGGAGGTGGTCCTCAGGGCCGACGGCGATAAGCTGATTCAGGCTTTTATCAATATTCTGGGCAATTGCCTCCGGTACGCCAACAGACAAATTGCCATCACGGTTAAAAGAGACAAAGCTTTTGCCCGTGTTGTGATTGAAGATGACGGCGAAGGCTTTGAACAGGAAGAAATTAAAAATGTATTTGAAAGATTCTACAAAGGCAAAAAAGGAAACACGGGACTTGGCCTGTCCATCACAAAGGCAATTGTTGAGAAACATCAGGGTTCAATTCAGGTATCCAACGGGGAACGGGGAGGAGCACGGTTTGAGGTTGTGCTGCCGCTGGGCAAGGGTTGATGGGGGATTACAATTTGCTTTACACCGGTAGTGGATTTAATATATAATAAACCCATAAAACTCAATAACGCTGCTAGGGGGGCCGTAAGGCTGAGAAAGAGAAATCTTGACCCTTTGAACCTGATGTGGTTAGTACCGCCGGAGGGAAGCATGAAGTACATACGTATTTTGAATTTTGGCTTACCTGCATTTCAGGTAAGCTTTTTTTGTTTCTAAAAAACGGTAGAAGCAGGACAGCGTGAAAGGGTTGAGAATAACACGGAAGGAGGAGCCCGATGGAAATAACCGTAAACGGCAAGCCTGTGGACACCCGCGAAGGAATATGCCTCATGGACTTTATAAAAGAAAAAGGGCTTGAGCCCGAAAGAATTGTCATTGAGTACAATTCTGCCATTGCCGGCAGGGAGGAATGGGATGAAATTTTTCTGAAGGAAAAGGACTGCCTTGAGGTGCTGAAATTTATGGGTGGGGGCTGAGCAATAAACTTGAAAAAATAAAAATGACGAAAGGAATTTGTAAAGATGAGTGACAAGCTTTTAATCGGGGGACGGGAACTGGACAGCAGGCTGTTTATCGGAACCGGAAAGTTTCCCAACAACAGGATTCTCCCGGAGGTGGTTGAAAAGTCGGATGCACAGGTGGTAACGGTGGCGCTGCGGAGGATCGATTTCGATTCGGAGGAAGAGAACATGCTCAGTTATATTCCCCGGCAATGCATTCTCATGCCCAATACGTCGGGGGCGAGAAATGCGGAGGAGGCCGTAAGGATTGCCAGGCTGGCAAAGGCCATGGGCTGCGGCAACTGGATCAAAATCGAGGTGGTTTCCGACAACAAGTATTTGCTGCCTGACAACCAGGAAACCATCAAAGCCACAGAGATTCTCGCAGGGGAAGGTTTTGTAGTACTGCCTTACATGAGCCCCGACCTCATGTCCGCAAAAAGACTGAGGGACGCGGGAGCAGCGGCGGTGATGCCCCTGGGTGCGCCCATCGGGACCAATAAGGGATTGAAAACCAGAGAACTTGTGAAAATAATGATTGATGAAATCAACCTGCCGGTTATTGTGGATGCAGGACTGGGCAAGCCTTCGGAGGCGGCGGAGGCCATGGAGCTGGGGGCGGCGGCGGTACTGGTCAATACGGCCATCGCTACCGCAGGGGATCCGAGAGGGATGGCGGAGGCCTTTAAGCTTGCCGTTAAGGCAGGCCGTATGGGGTATCTGGCGGGCACCGGAGCCGTCAAGGAATACGCGGAGGCTTCCTCACCCCTGACGGGCTTTCTCAATGGAGGATAAGATGAGTTTTTACAATGTATATGAAAAATATAGGAGCTTCGCCTGGGAAGGCTTTTTCGAAAATATTTCCGACGGGGATATTCTGCGGATCCTGAACAGGGAAAGGCTGACAGAGATGGACTTCCTTGCACTGCTGTCAGGCAAAGCCGGAAGACACCTGGAGAAAATGGCCCGGAGGTCAAACCGGTTGACCCTGCAGCACTTCGGCAAGGTGATCTTTCTCTTCACCCCTCTCTATCTGGCAAACTTCTGCGTAAACCAATGCGCCTACTGCAGCTTCAATGCCACAAACGGGATAACCCGCACAAAGCTGGAGCTCAAAGAGGTGGAACAGGAAGCCCGGGCCATTTCCGCCACCGGACTAAGGCATATTCTCCTGTTGACGGGGGAATCCAGAAAAGAAACACCCGTTGCGTATATAAAACAATGCGTCGACGTTTTAAAAAAGTATTTCACTTCCATTTCCATCGAGGTTTATCCTCTGGAGCAGGAGGAATACAAGGAACTGGCGGGCGCCGGCGTGGATGGGCTGACGATTTTCCAGGAAGCATATGATGAAGCCACCTATGAAGCTGTTCATCTGGGCGGACCGAAGAAAAATTACAGGTTCAGGCTGGACGCACCTGAAAGGGCGTGCCGTGCCCATATGCGAAGTGTGAGCATCGGAGCCCTGCTGGGGCTGGAGGACTGGAGAAGAGAGGCTTTTTTTACCGGACTGCATGCCGATTACCTGCAAAACGGCTTTCCCGATACGGAAATCAGCATATCCCTGCCGCGCCTGAGGCCTCATGTGGGCCATTTCCAGCCAAAATGCACGGTGGATGACAGGCAGCTTGTGCAGGTCATGCTGGCCATGAGGCTTTTTATGCCGCGGGCGGGAATAACGGTATCCTCCAGGGAGCGGGCGGAGCTCCGGGACAATCTCATCGGGCTGGGAGTAACCAAAATGTCCGCAGGGGTCTCCACGGAGGTGGGAGGACATGCCCAGGAGGGTAAAACCGAAGGACAGTTTGAAATTTCCGACGGGAGAAGCGTGGAAGAAATGAAAAATATGATTTATGGGAAGGGATACCAGCCGGTTTTCAAGGATTGGCAGGCCCTGTGAAAGGAGAAATGCTTTTGTGACGGGACAGGACTTGACAAAGAAGCAAAGGCTTGCTACCGACCTTTACTGCCTCACTGCCGGGGAATACTCCAGGGGCAGGAGCAATGCCCGGGTGGTCGGGGCGATGATACGCGCGGGTGTAAAGATCATTCAATACAGGGAAAAGGACAAAAAGCTTGCCGCAAAATACGCTGAATGCCTGGAAATACGTGAGATGACCAGAAGGGCAGGCGTGACTTTCATCGTAAACGACGACATCCATGTGGCAATGCTGGTTGGGGCGGACGGTGTGCATATCGGCCAGGATGACCTTCCCATCGAGGCGGTGAGAAGGCTGGTGGGGGAGGAAATGATCATCGGTCTCTCCACCCATTCGCCCCGGCAGGCCAGGGAGGCGGTTGAGAGGGGGGCCGACTACATCGGAGTGGGCCCTATCTTCAAAACCCATACGAAAAAAGACGTCTGCGAGCCTGTAGGGCTTGAGTACCTGGATTATGCGGTGCAAAATGTCAATATCCCCTTCGTGGCCATCGGGGGGATAAAAGAGAGCAATGTGGGGGACGTAGCATCCAGGGGGGCAAAATGCATTGCCATGGTAACGGAGATCGTGGGAGCGGAGCATATTGAAGAGAAAATAAAAAACATCCGGAGAAAGCTCAGGAATACTTAAAAAAGAAAATTGAACAGGAGGCTATTCACATGACATACACAACACAAATGGATGCGGCAAAAAAGGGAATGGTGACAAAAGAAATGGAGGCCGTGGCACGGAAAGAAGGCAAGGCAGTGCAGGAAATCCTGGAACTGCTTGCAGAGGGAAAGGTCATCATCCCCGCCAACAGGAATCACAGGAGCCTGGACCCGGAAGGTGTGGGGCAGGGCTTACGGACCAAAATAAATGTAAACCTGGGCATTTCGAAAGACTGCTGCAACTTTGACCTGGAGTTTGAGAAAGTGAGGAAGGCCCTTGACCTGAAAGCCGAGGCCATTATGGATTTGAGCTCCTACGGCAAGACGGGGGAATTCCGGAGGCAGCTTGTGGAAATGTCCCCTGCCATGATCGGGACCGTTCCCATTTACGATGCCGTGGGCTTTTATGATAAAGAGCTTTCCAGCCTGACGGCGGATGAGCTGTTCAATGTTGTGGAGTGCCATGCCCGGGACGGCGTGGATTTCATGACCATCCATGCGGGGATAAACAGGGCAACGGCCCGGCGTTTCAAGAATAACCCCAGGTTGACCAACATCGTATCCAGGGGCGGATCTCTGATTTTTGCATGGATGGAGCTGACGGGGAATGAAAACCCTTTTTATGAGCAGTATGACAGGCTGCTGGACATCTTTGAAAAATATGATGTGACGGTAAGCCTAGGGGATGCCTGCAGGCCCGGAAGCATCAGCGATTCTACCGATGCGTCCCAGGTGGAGGAGCTCATTGTGTTGGGAGAGCTCACAAAGAGGGCCTGGGAAAAAAATGTGCAGGTAATGGTGGAAGGTCCGGGGCATATGGCCATCAATGAAATCGCCGCCAACATGGTTCTGGAGAAAAGGCTCTGCCACGGAGCACCTTTTTATGTTCTGGGACCCATCGTTACGGATGTGGCTCCGGGCTATGACCATATCACAAGTGCCATCGGCGGAGCCATTGCAGCTGCCAGCGGTGCGGATTTCCTCTGCTATGTGACTCCGGCGGAGCATCTGAGGCTGCCGGACCTGGAGGATATGAAGGAGGGCATTATTGCCTCCAAAATCGCAGCCCATGCGGCAGACATCGCAAAAGGGATAAAAGGCGCCAGGGACTGGGACAACAAAATGAGTGAGGCAAGAAAGAATCTGGACTGGGAGGGCATGTTCCAACTGGCCATGGATGGGGAAAAGGCCAGGAGATACCGGGAAAGCTCCATGCCTGAGCATGAGGACAGCTGCACCATGTGTGGGAAGATGTGCGCCGTCAGGAACATGAACAAGGTGCTGAAAGGGGAGGAGATAAACATACTTTAACCATGCCCTTTTTCCACGGGGACAGTTCTCAACTTTTAAAAGTTGAGGACTGTCCCCAAAAATATGGTATAATTACGTTAAATACTTTTGATTAAAAAAATGATTACGGGGTAAGAATCAGGATAATAATTCTCATATCGTATCAAGATAGTACCATCGGATTACATCTCTAAAAAACAGTGTTGGAGGTATGGCTATGAAACAATCTGCGACAAAAACCTTTGGCATCCTGACCAGCGGAGGGGACTGCCCGGGGCTGAATGCGGCCATCAGAGGCGTCGCCAAAGCTGCATACGGCATCTATGACATGAATGTCATGGGAGTAAACAACGGTTACAGAGGACTGATCGAAGGCGAGGTAAAGCCTTTACAGCCGGAGGACGTATCCGGGATTCTTACGGTGGGAGGGACCATCCTGGGAACCTCCAGGGAAAAACCCTTCAAAAGCCTTAAGGAGACGGACAGTACCGTAGGAATCAACAAAGTGGAGGCCATAAAGGAAACCTACAGCAGGTTTGGTCTGGATTGTATCGTAGTGCTGGGCGGAAACGGCTCCCAGAAAACGGCGGGACTTTTGAAAAAAGAAGGACTCAATGTCATCGGCCTCCCCAAAACCATCGACAATGACATTTACGGCACCGACATCACCTTCGGCTTCCACAGCGCTGTCAACATCGCCACGGATGCAATCGACCGCCTCCACTCCACGGCCCATTCCCACAACAGGGTGATGGTCATCGAAGTCATGGGGCATGATGCCGGTTGGCTGGCTTTGTATTCGGGCGTGGCAGGGGGAGGGGACGTTATCATCCTTCCCGAAATACCCTACCACATCGACAGTATAAAAAAGCACATCATCAACCGGGCAAAGGGCGGAAAAGCTTTTTCCATCGTGGTGGTAGCGGAGGGTGCCATATCCTATGAAGAATCCAAACTGTCCAGGGAAGAGCTGAAAAAGAAGAGAAAGAGCGAAAAAAGCCCCAGCAAGGGCTATGAGGTGGCAAGGGAAATCGAACAGAGCACCGGCATGGATGTGCGCGTATCGGTGTTGGGGTACCAGCAGCGGGGAGGAGGTCCCTCGCCTTACGACAGGGTCATCGCCACCCAGTTCGGCACGGCGGCGGCGGAGCTTCTCGCAGAGGGCAACTATGGAAATCTCGTGGCTAGGGTGAACAACAAAATTGTTCCCGTTCCTCTTGAAAAGGTGGCGGGGAAGCTGAAGCTGGTGCAGAAGGACAACCGGCTGATCCTGGATGCCAGGATGGTGGGAACCTGCTTCGGAGACGAGTAAAGCTGAAAAAATTCCCGATAAGAAGGTCGCGCCTTTTACCCGGCACGGCCTTTTGTTTTTGGGACAAGTATTTTGCAGGAATTTGCCCGATAAAAAAGGAATTTGGCAATTGATAACGAATACCTAAAGATGGAGACAATATCATCGCATTTTATGCTGCCGATGTGAACATTCACTCGGCATAACGGGGGCATGGAGGCTAAAATATGTTTTCCTTGAGTATGCAATCGGATGTCGTGTATTTTGAAGATATAAAACTGGAAAATCTTCCGCGTATACTGAAATGGTACAATAAAGTGGACGATTTCAGGTTTGCAACGGGGATAGACCATCCCATATCCCTTGAGGAGCTTACCCAGAAATATGCCGAGGTGGCTATTTGCAGCAATGAGTTTTTTGTGGGCATCTATGGGCAAAAAGAAAAGAAAATGATCGGAATATTAAAGGGAAGAATTGAATATGAAAACAAGCACTCGGTGTGGATAAGCTCCATCGTTATCGACCCAAAATACCAGAATAGAGGCCTTGGAAGTGCTGCCATCAACATTCTGTTAAGCTATCTGAAAATGAACAACAGCATCACCAATGCCTATCTGGCGGTGATTGAGGACAATGTACAGGGAAAAGCCTTCTGGCTGAAGCACGGTTTTAAAGAACTGAGAAAGATCGAAAACCACCTTAAACTCATGGACCGGCAGCAAAATGTGATTATCATGCAAAAGAATTTTTAGTACGGCATCCCATCACGTTATGTGAAGCATTTCCCGGTTATGGGAGAAGGGCTGCGCTGCTTCAAAACAGCTTGCGGTGCAGGCAGGATTGAATTGGACGATAAAGGAAATGGATTTTTTATTACTATTATGGAAACTTAAAGGAAATAGTTGAAAAATTGAGTTTTTCCCTGTAAATAGGCCTAAATACCCGCGTTTTAAAGAAAAATATGGCATCACAGGTTTGACAAACCAGAATCGTGTAGATATAATAGCTGTGAAATGACAAATTTTCTTAGCTGAATCCCTTCACAAAGGGTACGGAGGAACCAAATCTTGGGGTTAATCCAAAAACAAACAATAAAGTACAGAATTTTTCTGCTATCTGACGTTTGATTTTTGGTAGGGGTGATCCTATTACCCGAACCCGGCAGCTAACTTCGGAGGCTAAAAATAGGAGGTTCTAATGCCTAAGCTATTCAAGCTGGCACTCTATGTTTCGACGCTGGTAACCCTAATGATTTTTTGTACAGGCTTTGCTTCTGCAGAGGGTACAAAAAATGGCGTTGTGAACAGTGATGCAGTAAATGTCCGCACACAGCCCAACACATCTTCCACGGTGGTAACAAAGGCTGGAAAGGGCACATCGGTGGTAATCCTCAAGGAAGCAGACGGATGGTACAATGTAACCATAGGAAATTCGAAAGGCTGGATTTCTTCAAAGTATGTTACCGTGTCAAAGGATCCCTCCACAGGAACAATCAGCGGGCAGGGTGTAAATCTGAGAAGTGGCGCTGCTTTATCGGCGAAGGTTGTTACCAAATTAAATGAGGGCAACAAAGTCAGTATCCTCGAAAAGTCCGGGGACTGGTACAAGATTAAGACGGCTTCCAACGTTACGGGCTGGGTCAATAAAGATTTTCTTTCCGTAAATGCTGCCGCAGCAGTAAAACCTGTTGAGGCTGTAAAGCCTGTTGCAGTATCAAGAGGCGAGGAAGAGGTTCAAAAGGTGCCTGAAGAGGCGGCTAAAGAGCCTGAAGCCGCTCAGGATCAGGACGGCGGTTCAGAAAAAATTGAAAAGATTCTTGAAACGGCGAAAAAGCTTGTGGGTGTGAAATACGTCTATGGCGGATCTTCTCCCAGCGGCTTTGATTGCTCCGGTTTTACGACATATGTTTTCAAACAGTCGGGAATAGGCCTTGAGAGAGTTGCCGCAGACCAGTCCAAACAGGGCAAGCACGTGGATAAAGGCGATTTGAAGCCCGGCGATCTGGTTTTCTTTGATACCAACGGCGGACGCAATTTTGTCAATCATGTGGGAATATATATTGGAGACGGAAGCTTCATTCACGCATCCTCGGGACGTAATTCCCACCGGGTGGTCGTCACCGAACTGTCTGAAAGCTTTTATGTAAATGCCTATATGACGGCAAGAAGAATTGTAGAATAATTAATACCTAGAGTTAAACGCTCCTTCTTATGATGGGGCGTTTTTATTTTAATTCAAATGGAGATAAAATATGAAGCGCCCCCTTCTTATTTATGCAATCGCAATGATTTGCGGGATTATAAGTGCATATATAACCGGCTCTTATTTTTTTATTATCTTCAGTACAGCATTTCTGGCTTTCGCGGCATTTATAGTTACAGTCAGGCACGGCGGGCATCGTTACATTTTTGTCGGCCTGGTGATTTTTTATCTTTTTGGAGCCTTGCACTTTATCGGTGCGGACCGGTCGAATTCCGGCAAATTCACCGGTTTGTACGGCAAGGACATTGTGCTTAAAGGCTTTGTGGACTCCAACCCCGACATAAGGGATTACAAAATATCCTATGTCATCCGGACGGCGGAAGTGGTTTCGGAAGGCAGGAGCAGGGCAATAAAGGGCAAGGTGCTGCTGTCGGTTTTGAACAGCCCAGAAAGCCGGATTTACGGATATGGCAGGGAAATAAGCATAAAAGGGCAGCTGAGTGAACCCAAAAGCAAAAGAAATCCCGGGGGTTTTGATTACCGGAGGTTTTTATACCAGTCGGGGATATCGGCAACAATTTATTCTTCCGGGGACAACATTCAAATAGGAGCCTATACCGGCAGGAATATTCTTGTGAGTGCGGGTTTTGGAATAAGAGCCGCCATTGTGGAGGTCATTGAGAAGAGCCTGCCCAGGGAACAGGCGGGACTTCTGCTGGGTATGCTCATCGGCTATACGGAGGGATTGAGCGACGAAGTCAAAGCCTGCTTCAGCGATGCGGGGCTTTCGCATATTATGGCCGTCTCAGGGATGAATGTGGCCTTCATTGTCTTTCCTCTCGCATTTCTATTTAAAAAGATGCGCCTGGGGGAGAGAATTTCCAATTCAATAATAATATTTGTACTGGTCTTGTTTGTCTTTGTCACAGGGTTTTCCCCTTCGGTGGTGCGCGCCGTAATCATGGGCATTGCGCTGCTGGCGGGAGGGATTCTACGGAGGGAAACGGACGTCTATACCAGCATTGCCTTTTCGGCGGTACTGCTGCTGGCCCTGAATCCCTATACTTTATTTGATATCGGCTTTCAGCTTTCTTTTGCGGCCACCCTCTCTCTGGTAATGTTCTACAAAAGGCTCAAGGGACTTCTGACCGTCAGGTATCTGCCGGGGCCCGTCCGTGAAATTCTGGCGGTAACCCTGGCGGCACAGATCGGCGTTTTGCCCATAACGGCATATTACTTCAACAAGGTATCGCTGGTTTCCATGGTTTCAAATATCGTGGTTGTGCCGCTGGTTGAGGCGGTGACCATTGTCGGATTCATCATGGCGGGAGCGGGGCAGTTCAGCATTTACCTGTCCCAACTGGCGGGCTATGTCAATTGCTCGCTGCTTTCCTTTATCCTTTTTGTGTCCAGGGTATCTGCCGGAACACCTTTCGCAATCTTGAAAGTGACGACTCCTCCCATTCTGCTGGTTCTTTTATACTACGCCGCTTTTCTGGGGCTGTTCTGGAAAGAGAAAATAGTTTTAGTCAAGGGCTATAAAAAAATGGCTGCCGCTGCTGCTGCCCTCGTGGCGATTGTCCTGGCAGTCTGGCTGTTTGCACCGAAGGGCCTTGAGGTGGTATTCCTGGATGTGGGCCAGGGTGACTCGGCGGTAGTCAGGACCAACCAGGGGAAGGTACTGCTGATTGACGGGGGAGGCTTTAAAACCAAAGACAGCAGCGCTCCCAATACGGGGGAACTGGTGGTCCTCCCTTTCCTGATGGATTTTGGCGTGGGCAGACTGGACGGGGTGGTGGCAACCCATGGGGATGACGACCATATTCTGGGCCTGTATGCCGTATTAAAGCAAATGGAGGTGGGAAGCCTTATATTGCCCCGGGTGGAAGGAGAGGACGGCTTCGGGCGTATGCGGGAGCTGGCTCAATCAAAAGGCGTTCCCATAAACTTTTGCTCCGCAGGAGACAGGCTAAAGCTGGACAGTGAGACCTTTTTCAGCGTCCTTCATCCCGGGGCGGGCTATAAAGAATTTGCAGCTCCTTTAAATAACAGCTCCATCGTGTTAAAATTAAGCTATGGGGATACCCGCATATTATTTACCGGAGATATCGAGAAAGAGGCGGAAAGGGAGCTTCTTTCGCAGCCGGTGGATATTTCCGCCGATGTGTTGAAGGTGGCCCATCATGGCTCCAAAACCTCTTCGACCCCGGAGCTGCTGGAACGGGTAAAGCCCAAGGCCGCTGTGATCAGTGTGGGAAAAAACAACTTCGGGCATCCGTCGGAAGAGGTTTTGCAACGGCTGAAAGCGGCAGGGACGGCAGTTTTCCGCACCGACGAAAAGGGAGCTGTGCTGCTCCGGTCCGACGGAAAAAGGATAAAAATTATTGGAACGGTAAATTAACACGGCAGGGTAAATTCAAAATACGGGATGAGGGAAGCATGAGCATCGACGCATTGAAGGCACAGATAAAAGACCATAAACTGTCAAACCTCTATTTGTTCTATGGAGAAGAGGAGTACCTGAAAAAATATTACCTGGAGGGCATGGAAAAGCAGCTGCTGCCCGATGAAGGCCTGAA
>JAFADI010000222.1 GCA_023424965.1 Bacillota bacterium | reverse complement strand
CCGTAGCCCGGTCTTCCTGTTTCCCCCCAGATCATCCTGCCGTGGTCGGGACGTACGTAGCCCTGGAAACCATTTTTATGGAGCGCCCTTACAATTTCAACAATGTCCAGGGACCCACAGGGTGAGTAGTGGGCACTTTCTTCAAAGCTTCCGTCGTCAAGCAATTTCACGTTCCTTATATGCATAAAATGAATGCGGCCCATGGCTGAATACTTATCCACCATTTTTACGATATCATTGAAGCTTCCGCTTCCAAGGGATCCCGTGCAGAAGGTCAGGCCGTTGTACTCACTGTCAACCAGCTTCAAGAACCTGTCAAGATTCCTTTCATTGGTGATTATTCTTGGAAGCCCGAATATGGGCCATGGGGGATCATCCGGATGGATTGCCATTTTCACGTCACAGCTTTCGGCAACGGGAATGATTTCTTTCAGGAAATATTCCAGATTCCCCCACAATGCCTCTTCATCGACCCTGGAATACCTGGCGAAAATGTCTGTCAGCTCATCTTTTGTATAGCTGGAATCCCAGCCCGGAAGCGAAAGCTCACCCGTCAGAGGGTCCATCTTCTCCAGTTGCTCTTTGTAATACACAAGGGCGGTTGAGCCATCCGGAAGCAGCCTGTCAAGCTGGGTCCTGGTCCAGTCGAATACAGGCATAAAATTGTAGCATATGACCTTAACCCCGGCTTTGGAAAGCCTCCTTATATTTTCCTTGTAGTTTTCTATGTACTTCACCCTCGTTGGAAGACCCAGCTTGATGTCTTCATGGACAGGCACGCTTTCAATGACATCAAAGTTCAGTCCAGCCTTTTCAACCTCTTCCTTGAGCTGTGTGATACTTTTCTCACTCCATTTCTCTCCCACAGGCACATCATAAACTGCGGTGACGATGCTGTACATGCCCGGAATCTGCCGGATATAACCGATTTTGACCGGATCCTCCTGGCCGTACCATCGAAAGGACAATTTCATCTTTACTCCTCCATTCCCAGATAATTTTCAATGTTTTTAAAACATACTCCCTCAACAATTTCCTGGAGCAAACCTTCATCCCTTTCAAATTCCCCGCTGTCAACCAGTTCCCCTATGAAGCTGCACAGTATTCTTCTGAAATAATCGTGCCGCACATAGGACAGGAAGCTTCTCGAATCCGTCAGCATTCCCACAAAATAAGCCAGCATGCCCTGGTTTGCTACCGCCTTCAAATGGGAAAGCATCCCTTCCTTATGGTCGTTGAACCACCAGGCCGCTCCAAACTGGACCTTGCCCGGAATCCCTTCCCCGGGGAAACAATGGGGCAAGGCGGACAGCACCAGGTTATCCTTTGAATTCAAGGTGTAAAGGATTGTTTTGGGCAGTCCCCCGCCTTTATCCATATCGTTTAACAGCCTGGCCAGAGGCTCGGCAATGCTGAAGTCATTCATAACGTCAAATCCGGCATCCGGGCCAAGCTTCTCGAACATCCCCCCGTTTGCATTCCTCAAGGCGCCGATATGAAGCTGCATTCCCCAGCCTGCCTTCTTATATTCCGCCGCCAGTGAGATCAATGTGCAGGTCCCGAATTTTTGAGCTTCTTCCCGGGAAACCCTTTCCCCTGCAAGCCTCCTTGCCAATATCCCTTCCAGCTCTTTTGCTGCTGCAGGCACATAGGAAAGGCTTTCCAGAGAGTGGTCCGACAACAGACAGCCGGCCTTGCTGAAATAACCGATTCTTTGTTTTAGTGCCTCCATCAGGCTTTCATAGGTATCAATGCGCAAATTGCAGCATTCCGCCAGCCGTCCGATGTAATCTATAAATCCCTCATTGAGAATGTTCAAAGCTTTATCCGGTCTGAAGGTGGGAAGTACTTTGAAATCCGGCTGGGCTCCCGTACCTAAAATCCGGTGGTGCTCCAGGCTATCTATGGGATCATCGGTGGTGCAGATGAGCTTTACATTGGATTTCCGGATCATTTTGACCGGCGATAAGGCTTCCGTCTTTATCCGCCTGTTGCAAAGCTCATATATCCTTTCCGCATTGCTTTCCTTGAGCGGCTCATCGATATTGAAATAAGCTTTCAGCTCCATGTTTGCCCAATGATAGAGCGGACTTCCAAGGAGCCTTTCACAAGTCCGTGCCCAGTACTTGAATTTGGAAAGTCCCTCTGCCTCTCCCGTGATGTATTTTTCCGGAACTCCCGCATACCGCATGACCCGCCATTTGTAGTGGTCATACCCAAGCCACAGGGAGGAGATATCAGAAAACACCCTGTCCTCATAAATCTCTTTTGCCGAAAGATGACAATGGTAATCAAAAACCGGAGCAGTTTTTGCAAATTTATTATATAAAAGTCCGGCAGTTTTTCCAGTGAGCATGAATTCATCGTTTATCAGTCTCTCCACCTCCAACCTCCAATTATTTCTTAAAGATTCATTTTTTGTACTGTTACGATTATATCAGCCGGGAAGTGGAACAAATATGTTTTAATTGCTATTTGACTTGCAAAAATTGCTATGATAAAATTCCAACCAAGGTGATACATTATGAAAAGGAAAACCCATCCCTATTTGACACGACAGAGCATGCTGTCCAATGATTATGAAATCTTCCATTATTCAGACCGGGGGCTCGATAAAGTCAGCCTTCATCATCACGATTTCTATGAATGCTATCTCTTTTTATCGGGAGAGGTCACTTATCTGATCGAAGGCAAAACTTACTCACTAAGGCCGGGAGACGTCATTTTGATCAACTCCACCGAGCTCCACCAGCCGATTATCCACAACAAAGACATCCCCTACGAGCGTATGGTGCTCTGGATTGACAAGGCATTCCTCCGCAGCCTCTCATCGGCGGCGACCGATCTCACCCGGTGCTTTGAGGATAGCGAAAAAGAAAATGTACTGCGGACAGATTTTGAATCCTGCCAGAATGTCCAGATGCTTCTCAGCAAACTGCTATGCCTTGAAAATTATACGGGAATCGGAAGTGAACTTCTGTATAAAATATACCTCATGGAACTGTTCGTATACCTTAACAACCTTATTTTCAGCAACAGCATACTGCCTGGAGTCGAGGTGAAAAAGAGCAATCTCATCAATGGAATCATTCACTATATCAATAACCACCTTGATGAGCAAATCCGTATCGACCATCTGTCGGAATATTTTTTCATCAGCAAGTTCCATCTTTTGAGGGAATTTAAAAAGCATTCGGGGACCACCATTCACAAATTCATTATCCAAAAAAAGCTGATTCTTGCAAAGGAGCTTATTCTCAAAGGAATACCCATCATCAGCGTATATGAACAATGCGGTTTTGGTGATTATTCAAACTTTTTCAGGGCTTTTAAGAATGAATACGGCGTGACCCCAAAGTACTTCTACCAGCTCATGACCAAAAACGTTGATGCACACTGACATCATCCATAAGAGTTTCTATGGAATGCAGCACAGGCAGATTTTTCTTATTTTTATATTTGAGCTTAAAATGCTATAATAGATTAAACAAGGAGGCCGGTATGAATATTTTTTTCAAATACGCCAAAAAAGTTTCATATACGATTACATTCATACTGTGCGGCACCCTGCTGTTCGTTGCGCTGGCGGCCTCCGGAATGAACAGGAGCTGGCTGGATTCCGCCTTCCACAAACACCTTTTTGAAAAAAACGACATCTATACCGAGGCCTACACGGTCATGAAAACCTCCATAAAAGATTTTACCGAAAATATAAAGAAGCATTCCCCCCAGGACTTCCAGCAGAACAAGGATATCTTCACCCAGCTTGAAAAATCCATCACTCCAGACACGATAAAATTCAACCTGGACAACATCCGTGAGGACACCTTCAAATACTTCGAGGGTAAACGGATGTTTCTGCCGGATATCTACCTGGACAACAAAAACATGGAAATTACAAAGGACGGACAGCAGAAGACCGACAACAAGCTGTCGGCAGAAGCCTTTTCCAAAATAGAAAAAATAAACCTCAGCGCCATACTGCTTTATGCAAACCGCAGCGATATTACAGACCAGTTTACTACATTGAAGTTTGTATACAATACCATGGCAGCTCTCCCCGGGACCGCACTGCTCTTTCTATCTTTCCTTGCCCTCGCAGGGATTTTGCTGCAGAGGGGAATTTTAAAAAGTTCCGGGTGGCTTTGCCGTATTTTCCTGCTTTGCGGCATCCTGTGCCTTTTATCGGGAGCAGGACTCATTGCATACAGCCTTTATGTCCTTCCTTCCAGCTCCAAAATCATCGCCATGTCGGTGCCCATAAAGGCTGAGGTCATATTGTCCTATGCCCGGGACTGCGTGAGGTATATGTACCTATGGCTCCTGGTTTTGGGAATGCTGTGCCTGGGAGCGGCAGCCTTCATCCGCAGGCTGCCGAAGCAGCCGGTCCCCCTGATTGCCCGGAAGCTTGATATTAAAGAACCTGCAAAAAAGTATCTGAATATCGCCAGCTATTCTATCATGGGCCTTGTCCTGGTTTTTATCCTTTCTACCGCCATAAAGGACATTTACGCCTATAAGAAGGATTTCGACGCAAATGACTATGCCACGGTAATCGCCAAGCTCAAAAATGACAACCGGGTTACCCAGGTCATATCGGCAAAAGACGATACCATTTACACCCTCGAGATAAAACTGGTGGATGCCAAGGAAGGCACCCCTTTGCAGGATATACCGGTCAATGTGGAAGGCACCTCCGACCTTCTGAAAAAAAATTTCAACGAGACCCTTTCAACCAACGTCATCGGTGCGGCAAGATTGACCCTCGACAAGGGGACCTTCCGTTTGAGCTTTGTCCCCTCCTCCTTTCCCTCGGGCTATAAGATACCTTCACCCTATTCTTTCAGCCTCAAAACCGCGGGTACCACCACCATAACCATGAACCTGGACAAAGCGGAGGAAGCCTCCGCCTCCAAATGGGGCATTGCGGAGGTGGAAGTGCTGGATAAGGACAACAACCCGGTCCCCGGGCTGATGCTGACCATCCCGGAAAATGTTTCCGCACCCGGCCAGCCCGACAGTGTATCTTCCATTACCAACTCCGAGGGAATCGCCGCCTTTAAAGTCAATGAGGGCAGCTACAGCATCCTCTTTTCCGAAGATGGCTTTCCGGGTGAATACCGGCTTCCCTCTCCATCAATTATAACGGTAAAAGAAAATTCAGTTTCCAGGTATACCGTAAAGCTTGTGGAGGCAGCAAAGCAAAAAGCTTCCAAAACAGTGACCAACACTTCCGGCAAACAAAGTTCCAAGCCGAAGCAATAAAAATACCTGTGGTAACATAATGTATCCTTGTGAATATTATGGAAGTGAAGAAATTCTGCCTCAAAGCAGTCCAAAGATCAAGGAGGAATCATTATGTTTCCATATCTGAACTATCCTTTTGTATATGGAGGGAGGAATGCCGCAGGCATGCCTCAGGTCCAGCCTGTGCTTCCAACCATGCAGCCCCAGATGCCGCCCGTTGAAAGCTTCAATCCCGCCTCTCCCGCTCAGCTGCCCTTGCAGCCCATGATGCCGGTTCAGCAGATGCAGCCTGCGGCGCCTGTATACCCTTATCAAGGGGTGCCCAACATGGGTAACGTGCCCAATATGGGCAACCCGGGCAACGTCGGTAACTGGGGGAATGTGCCCAATGTGGGCAATCCGGGCAACGTCGGTAACTGGGGAAATGTGCCCAACGTGGGCAATCCGGGCAACGTCGGTAACTGGGGAAATGTGCCCAACGTAGGCAATCCAGGCAACGTCGGTAACTGGGGAAATGTGCCCAACATGGGCAACCCGGGCAACGTCGGTAACTGGGGAAATGTACCCAACATGGGCAATCCGGGCAACGTCGGTAACTGGGGGAATGTACCCAATGTGGGCAATCCGGGTAACGTCGGTAACTGGGGGAATGTGCCCAATGTGGTCAACCCCGGCAACGCAGGTAACTGGGACAACGCGGAGGAAGCCGAGGACGTTGAGCCAAATGATCATAAGCCTCCTTTCCCCGAGTCGGATTTGAGAGTTCCTGTTCTCAGCAACAACCCTGCCGTTACCAGCATTACGCTTTTCAAAGAACTCACGGGATATCCCAGGTACGGAAATCCCAGTGACAATGCGGACATACTCTATACCGGCGACCGCGGCACCTGGACCTTTGACGTGCCGGCAGCAACACTCGCCGTGGGAAATCTGCGGGCACAGTTGGTTATCCGGGGCGTACTGGACGACCACTACGATGTTCCGGCAAACAGGTATTCTGCCACGATTACTGCCAACGGCCAAACGGTCCACACGGGCAGGCTGCCCTTTGAGCATGGAACGCCTTCCGGCGGCCGTTTCAACAATTGGAGGCAGCTCACCTTCAATGTGAACTTGAGAAGAAATAACCGGATTACCATCGTCAATACTTCAAACACAGGTCCGAATGACTGGATCGGCTTTGACTGGATGGAGCTGAGACTGCTTCCCAGATAGGCCGGATGCCCCATAGGGCCAAACGTGACAGGGGGGACGGTTCTTTGACACAATGTGTCAAAGAACCGTCCCCCCTGTCACGTTAGTCTTGCTTATTCTTCAATTTTAGGCAGGTGCCTTATACTCTCTTGAACGGCTTCTTCCGAATACGCTACGTCGTCCAGCTTTCCGGTGAAATAATTGTCATAGGCGGAGAAGTCAAAATACCCGTGTCCGCTGAGGTTAAACAGGATAACTTCCGACTTTCCTTCCTCTTTGGCTTTCAAAGCTTCATTGATTGCCGCCCGGATGGCGTGTGAGGATTCGGGGGCAGGCACAATGCCTTCGCTTCTGGCAAACATGATGGCCGCCTCGAAAACCGTATTCTGTCCATAGGCCTCCGCCTCGATGAATCCATCATGGTACAGCTGGCTTACGATGGGCGAATCTCCATGATACCTCAATCCGCCGGCATGGATTCCGGCAGGTACAAAGTCATGTCCCAGGGTATACATTTTTGTTATGGGCGCAACCTTCGCCGTATCGCCGTAGTCAAAAGCAAAGATGCCCTTTGTCAGCGTGGGGCAGGCTGTCGGTTCAACGGCCACGGCTCTGACCTTCTTACCCTTGAATTTATCTGAAAGGAAGGGGAAGGATATCCCTGCAAAATTGCTCCCGCCTCCACAGCAGGCAAAGATTACGTCAGGATATTCATCAATCCTTTCAAGCTGCTTCTTTGCTTCAAGTCCGATAACGGTCTGGTGCATGCAAACATGGTTCAATACGCTTCCCAGCGCATAGTTTGTATCACTGTGGGTGGCCGCATCCTCAACGGCTTCGCTTATGGCGATGCCCAGGCTTCCCGTACATTCCGGGTCCTTCTCCAGGATACTCCTGCCGCAGTTTGTGAGGTTGCTGGGACTGGCGGTCACACTGGCTCCGAAGGTCTGCATGAAGGAACGCCTGTAGGGCTTTTGCTGGTAGCTGACCTTTACCATATATACGGTACACTCAAGGCCAAAGTGGTTTGCTGCCAGGCTCAAAGCACTTCCCCACTGTCCGGCTCCGGTCTCCGTCGCCAGTCTTTTGATGCCTGCAGCCTTGTTATAAAAGGCCTGGGGCAGCGAAGTATTCAGCTTGTGACTTCCTGTGGCATTGGTGCCCTCATATTTGTAATATATCCTTGCAGGGGTATCTAAAAGCTTTTCCAGTCCCTTTGCCCTGTAAAGGGGGGATGGACGCCACTGCCGGTACATTTCCCGCACTTCGTCCGGGATGTCCACCCACCGGTCGGTGGTCATTTCCTGCATAATAAGTTCCATGGGAAAAATAGCGCCCATCTCGTCAGGCGTTGCCAGCTTGCCGGTCATGGGGCTGTAAAAGGGTGCCGGCTTGGTGGGCATATCCGCAACGATGTTGTACCACTGCTTTGGAATTTCACTCTCGTCTAAAAGAATCTTGGTTACATCATTCTTACTCATCTTTCTCATCTCTCCTCGCAAAATAGATTGCCATGCACTGTTAAGTTATTGCTATTTTATAAAATTAATTTCCATATTTCAATAACTTTCGGCATTTTATTTCTTTATCCGGGCTTCCAAAAGCTGCCGGATACCACTCCTGCCGGCGGTATTTACTATGTCCTCGCGGGTCAGCCAGCCCTTCCTGGCGATATTGACACCCAGTTCCATATGGTCTATGCCGCTTAAAGCATGAGCATCCGGGCAGATTGCGAAGCGGCATCCCGCCTCTTTGGCTGCCTTGCCGTACCTCCAGTCCAGGTCCAGCCGGTGGGGGTTGGCGTTGATCTCCAGTATCACTCCGGTATCTGCCGCCGTCTTGATAACCTCTTCCATATCGATCTTGAAGGGTTCCCTGGACAGTAAAAGCCTTCCGGTAGGGTGTCCCAGAATGGAGACATACTTGTTTTTCATGGCCTTGACCACCCGTTCCGTCATTTTGTCCTGGTCCATGTTAAAGGAGGAATGAACGGAGGCGATGGTAAAGTCAAACCGGGAAAGCACTTCCTCGTCGTAGTCCACACTGCCGTCCTGCAGTATTTCCAGCTCAATGCCCTTCAATACAAGAAAATCCCGGTACTTTTCATTCAAGCGTTGGATTTCTTCGTGCTGCCGCTCGATGGCATCCCTTTTGAGCCCTCCTGCATAATAAGCGGTCTCACTGTGGTCGCTCATTCCCATATAGGAATAGCCTTTTGAAATGCAGTACTGCACCAGGTCTTCCAGGGAATTGGTCCCGTCGCTGTAACTGGAATGTACATGCAGTATCCCTTTGATGTCCCGCAGCTCGATCAACCTGGGCAGCCTGCCCTCCAGCGCCGCTTCCAGCTCACCGTTATTCTCCCTGAGTTCTGGAGGTATATAATCCATTTTGAAAACCTTGAAAATATCCTCTTCCGTCTTGCACGCGATCCGCTCTTCCCCCCTGAAAAGCCCGTACTCGTTCATCTTTATATCCTGCTGCTTTGCCAGGTGCCTCAATGAGGTGTTGTGCTCCTTACTCCCGGTAAAATGGTGAAGGGCATAGGGATACTCGTCATCCGTCACCACCCTCAGATCGGCATTGATCCCTTCCGAGAGAATGACGCTGGATTTCGTGTCGCCTTTGGAGGTTACCTGCCCTACCAGGGGATGGGAGGTGAAAATGTCCATCACTTCGCCGCTGTGGCTGCTGCTGACCAGAATATCGATGTCCTTGACCGTTTCCTTCTTCCTCCGGAGGCTGCCTCCCACGCTGCACCTTATGACAAAGCCGCTCTCCTTCAGGGAGGCTACCAGCTCATCCGCCAGCTTTGCAGCCTGGGGAAAATAAAACTGGGAAGCATACCTGCCCAGGTTTTCAATTCCCTCCAATATATTGGCCTGGGTTTTCCCGCCAAAACCCGGCAGTTTTGCCAGGCGGTTTTCCAGGCAGGCATATTTGAGTTCTCCAATGGTTGTAATGCCCAGATTTTCATAGACAGCCCTGACCTTTTTGGGACCCAGTCCCGGTATGCGCAGCATGTCCAGCAGTCCGGCGGGTATGGAAGCCTTAAGCTTTTCATAGTACTCCAGCCTGCCGGTATTCACCAGTTCTCCGATTTTTTGCGTCAGAGCGGCGCCAAAACCTTTCAGGTCCTTGAGCCTGTCCTCTTTCACGAGGCTCTCCAGGTCCTCCTCGAGCAGTTCCAGGGTTCTTGCCGCTTCGTAGTAAGCCTTGGATTTAAAAAAGGACTCCCCTTTGATTTCCAGCAGCATTCCTATGTCATTCAAAATATCGATAATCTCTGTCTTGTCCATATGCAAACCCTCCTTCCTTCCCCGATTCAAAATCCTTCAACCGCCGTATAGGGATACAGGCCCGTCACCCGGTTCTTTCCCGCGTAGTTGAAAAGTATGACCCGCTCCGCCTTTGTTATCTGTTCACAGCTTTCCGTCAGGTCAAAGCTGAATGCTTCAAAATGCACCTGCTTTATGACCTGTTTTGCAGGAAGGCCTATAAATTCGGGGAGATACCGCTCCACATTCCCCTCCGTTTTCAAAAACTCAAAGCATCTTTCCTTGAAGCCGGGACGGATATTTCTTGAAAGCCCCTCTGGAAGATTGTTGGAGTTATCGGAACTGAGGAAGTCAAGTTTAAGCAGTTCTCCTGCCAGCGCCAAATCCTTTTGTACACAATTACCCGTCAAAAAATCCATTAAAACACTGTAGCACTGCCGGGCTGAAAACTTTTGTCCCAGGTATCCCTTCCCGGAATAGTATTTGTATAGTTTCAGATAAAAATCAAAAGGCTCATCATATATTTTTGTATGAATAAACTCCAGGGTTTTTACGAACCGGGCGGAATTGTAATACCTCTCCAGCATCTCCTCCACGCCTTTCAATTCCAGCACCTGCTCGAAGGACAGGTACCGGTTTTTCAAGATCTCATAGGGTGGCTGAGCTTTGAAGCTGTATCCGTAAGTATCCGCCTCCCTGCGAATTTTGGAGCCTTTCAGCATTTTCAGAAAGCCCAGCTGCAATTGGTGGGGCCTCTGCCGGTAAACCTGGTTGAAGGAACATCGGAAGGTGTGGAAATCTTCCCCGGGGAGTCCGGCAATGAGGTCCATGTGAAGATGTATGCTGCCCAAATCTCTCAATTTTCCGCTGTAACGGAATAACCTGTCCAGGTCTGTCTTTCTCTCTATGGCGTCAAGTGTGGGTCCATGGGTGGATTGGACGCCTATTTCGAATTGTATCAAGCCTTCCGGAGCGCCGGAAAGTATTTCTATCATTTCGTCGTCAAAAAGGTCTGCGGCCACTTCAAAATGGAAATTGGGCACCTGGCCCTTTAATCCGCCGGCCATAGAAATAATAAAGGCAAAAATCTCCTTTGTCCTTTGCCTGCCCGCGTTAAAGGTCCTGTCCACAAATTTGATTTGCCTTACCCCTGCACCGACCAGCTTCAGCAAATCCGCCTTTACCCTCTCCAGGGAAAATCGCCTGACTCCGTCAAAGGTTGAGGACAGGCAATAAGCGCAGGAAAAGGGACAGCCTCTGGAAGCTT
>JAFADI010000059.1 GCA_023424965.1 Bacillota bacterium | reverse complement strand
CTGCATTCAATTTTACTTTACTATGTGATTCATTAAAGCCTTTTTGAGCTTCCCCCAACCATTGCCTGTTGACATCGTATGCTTTACGGTCGATGTTACGGGTTTGATTTTCTATTTCATAGCTCACATTGGTTAATACCGCGTCAATATTATTCATACATTTTCTCCTGGTAGCCCCCTGTTATGGGGCATCCTTTGTATAATTTTACATGTATCTCTATTTTTTGTCAAATTTTATACAATGGATGTGAACAAAACAACTTTGAAACTTGACTCAAATAAAAATAGCCGCATATATAATATATGCGACCATTTTCAACTATTAGTGAAGATTTTTGTATAGGCCATTTTGTACCCTCAACTAATCTGTAGCATTTTATTGTCCTTGCAAACCACCAGTTCCACGGCTTTCGTCAGTACGTCGGTGTAGCTGTATGATACTCTTCTTGTTGTCTCATAGTCATTCTCAAATTTTACTACGAAGATGCTGGGATAGGTGTTTTCAAGAACTCCTTCTCTTATCACTGCTTTTTTTCTGCCCCTGTTGGCTTTTAGCTGAACTTTTTCGCCAATACAGGTCTCGATGTTTTTCTTTATTTGAAATAGGTCACCCTTCTCAATCATTTCATCACCTCATCTTCAGTTTCTCAACATTATATCACAACTTTAAATGCTTGTCAAAAAAATATATATTATAACAAGGGAAATTAATTTATGTCAAGTACTATTTTAATATATTCGTCATTTGTATGGCTCCAATGGATATCCTCCCCTATATTTCCCACGAGTTTGTATTCCTCCTATACCTTCGTAGCCGGTTATCGTCGCTTCGATAACCTCCCGCGGATCAACGGTTTCATCGATGCTGGTGAATGCAATTTTGCGGCACACCAGCACCGGGTCCAGGGCATGGATAAGCACTCGGTAGGGGGCACTTGCAAAATTGGCCCCTGCTTCCAGTATCCCCTTATATAAGGATTGACAGGCTCCGGCAAAAATAACCAGACTGTCTAAATTTCCATCATATTTCCGCGCTTCCTTTACGGCATCGATAAAATATTTGGAGTTTCTGTAATTCTCCAGGCTCAGGTATTTCGTATCACCTTTCAGCATACCGTCATGTCCCGTAAGGACCAGTATATCAGGTTTATGCTCCTGGAGGAGTTTCCGTATGGAAACGGCTTGTTCTTTCTCCGGAATGTGGACGCCCACTGCTTCCATATCTAATTTCCTATATTGTTCAAGGCAAGTATTAAGGTAGTCGTTATCGCCATCGATATGAAGTATTTTACCGGGTCTGAAGAACTTTTCCGTCTTTTCCTTTGAAGTATTTCTAAACAAAGCTTTTTTTGATCGGCTTGAGGAATTGAAAGCTTCCATACTCCTGCATTTCCTGTCCATCATCCTGCTCATTGCAATATTATGTTCGCTCACCTTCTGCTCAGGCTGTACCATCAAATCTCCTTCGGGTGCATCCGCTTCTATCCTGTAGCTGATTCCTTTTAGAACTACAATGTTTTCATTACCGACTTTTTTTATGTCCGTTATTTTGAACAAGATGTCAAATCCATAGGATTTTCTTGCTACGATATCGCCTATTCTGAGTTCTCCCATGCTACCACCTTTTGATGCAGTTTCCTAGTATATACTATGTTTTAACACTTTTTATGTGAACAAAATTGGTGTTGCTTAAACGGCTGGTATAACGATATAATCTTAATTGATTGATTTTATTCAGGAGGTCCGGTCAATGTTATCCGATATAGAAATAGCACAAGGCAGTAAAATGCAGCCTATACGCGAAATAGCCTCAAAGCTCGGCATCGGCGAAGACGATCTGGAGCTTTACGGCAAGTATAAGGCCAAGCTTGAACAAAGCCTCTGGAACAAAATAAAAGACAATAAGGACGGGAAACTGGTGCTGGTCACGGCAATAAATCCCACTCCCGCAGGTGAAGGCAAAACGACGACAACGGTCGGCCTGGGCCAGGCTATGGCCAAAATAGGCAAAAGTACTGCAATTGCTTTGCGTGAGCCATCTCTGGGGCCCGTGATGGGTGTAAAGGGCGGAGCCGCAGGCGGCGGTTATGCCCAGGTGGTCCCCATGGAGGATATCAATCTTCATTTTACCGGTGATATGCATGCCATTACCACTGCCAACAATCTGCTTTCCGCCGCCATAGACAACCACGTACAGCAAGGAAACCTGCTTGGCATCGACCCAAGGCAGATTATCTGGAAAAGGGCGATGGACATGAATGACCGGGCCCTTAGAAATATTGTCGTGGGTCTTGGAGGGAAGGCAAACGGTACGCCCCGCGAAGACGGCTTTCTCATCACCGTAGCTTCCGAAGTGATGGCCATACTGTGCCTCGCCTGCGATCTGATGGACCTCAAAAAACGCCTGGGCCGGATCATCGTAGGTTACAATTACGGAAACAGTCCGGTAACCGCCAAAGACCTTAAGGTGGACGGAGCTATGGCGCTGCTGTTGAAGGACGCCATCAAGCCCAACCTGGTCCAGACCCTTGAAAATACTCCCGCATTGATGCATGGCGGTCCTTTTGCCAACATCGCCCACGGCTGCAACAGTATAACCGCCACTAAATACGCCCTTAAACTGGCGGATTATGTTATTACGGAGGCAGGCTTCGGGGCGGATCTGGGTGCGGAAAAGTTTTTTGACATAAAATGCAGGTATGCCGGCTTCAGTCCTGATGCCGTTGTCCTTGTAGCCACCATAAGGGCCCTTAAATACAACGGAGGCGTCAAGAAGGATGAATTAAAGCAGGAAAACCTTAAAGCCCTTGAAAAGGGAATCGTGAATCTTGAGAAGCATGTGGAGAACCTCCGCAAGTTTGGCGTGCCGGTTCTTGTTGCCATTAATCATTTTGATACCGATTCCCCGGAAGAGGTGGATCTGCTGAAGAAAAAATGCCGTGAAATGAAAGTGGAGGTGGCCTTCTCCCAGGTGTTCTCAAAAGGCGGCGATGGCGGCCTAGAGCTGGCAGAAAAGCTGGTGGGCCTGATTGATTCCCAGTCCTCTGATTTTAAGCCCCTGTATGACGAGAAACTACCCATTAAAGACAAGATAGAAATCATCGCAAAGGAAATATACGGGGCAAAGGGAGTAGCCTATTCCGCTGCCGTCGAAAAAGCCATAAAGAAGATTGAAGAGATGAATATGTCTCAGCTTCCCATCTGCATGGCAAAAACCCAATATTCCCTGTCGGATAATCCGGCACTGCTGGGACGCCCCGAAAACTTCGACATCACCGTCCGAGAGGTCAGATTGTCTGCAGGTGCAGGCTTTATCGTGGCCATAACAGGGGAAATAATGACGATGCCCGGTCTTCCCAAAATTCCCTCCGCAGAAAAAATCGATATTGACAAAGATGGGATAATTACCGGTTTGTTTTAATGCAAGGGGACGGAAATTCCGTCCCCTTTATGGACAGTTAATATATTTCCTCAAATCTGCTCATAAATTTCCCGTGGCATTCCTTTTCATCGATTACCTCCTGGAGCTTTGCTACAAAGCTTCGTTCGGACCAGCTCCTTTTGCTGTTATAATATTTATTGACAACCCTCCACAGCTTTTGCGGGAATTGAAGCATGATTTTGAGCATGTAGAAATCCTTTTCGCCCAGTTCCTCAATTTTTCTGTATTCATTGATGATATTTTGGGCTTCTTTGACATCCCAATTGCATTTTCGCATTTTTCTTCTTATGAGATTTGCAATGTCATACGTCTTCAGCTCAAAGCAACAGTAGTCAAAGTTGACAATGTGTATAACTTCACTCTTCATGATGAGATTGTGGTGTGTAAAATCATGGTGGCAAAAACCGCCTTCCCGCTTTGCAGCTTCGGCCATCAGGGAGTAGTCACCGCTGGATATCTTCTGTATGGAGTCCTCCCCCAGCGTATAGAAATAATCCACATGTTCGAGAAACATATAATCAAAGATGCTTTTCCCTCTTTTGGCGACTTTTTTGAGTTTCTTAATCTCCTCCAGCCTTTTGGAAAAATACTGGGGCAGCTTGCCCAGGTCGTCCCGTGCAACAGAGCCTTCCGGGGGAACATACCCCTTGGACGCCTTGTGAAGCTCTGCCAGAAGCCTGGACGCCATTGCGATATCCCTGGCAAAGTCAAAATTGCACTCATTGCCTTCGATCATCTCCGACAGCGTATAGGTAGCTCCTTCATGGAGTGTATAGGGGAGTCCCTCGGCGGTACACACATATCGGTCCAGATTCTTAAAATTGTTTTTATAAAGGTGTTCTTTTGCCCCATGAATGAACAAAACCTTTTCCGGAGGGTTTGCACTCCTTTTAAGAAATTTTTTCCCCCTTGCGGTGCCAATGATAAATCCGTCTCTGAAAGGAATGGCGCTTTTCATTTCCAGGTCATATTTTAAAAGTATCTGTCTGTCTATTTCTTGCATAAGTGCCTCCGAAATAAATTTCTGCCTTTATGGGACTTCGTTAAATTATATGCTCTATGCCAGACGCATAGAATTTGGGAAAGGTTAAAATCCAACTTACCTACAGCTTCATTTAATTTCCATGTAATCCATTCCATTACAGATGTTTAACATGTATAAACATTTATTTTTTTAGTATAATTATGTTATCACACGTTAAACGCATTGGCATATCATGGAACTTTTCTCTGGTTTTTTGTGCACTCTGTACTAAATGCCAAAACATTTTTGTGCAGATATTATATAAAATTGTTTTGTAATAGAAATGAAAATATTATAAAATATAATACGTGGTAGTCATAAAAAGTTGCTTTATATCTTAAGGTGATCGCATGAATAATTTAGGCCAACTCTTTCGCCAGATACGGCGCAGTAAAAGATGGTCAATACGTGAAGCAGCAAGTAAGATGGGAATAAGCTACTCGTATCTAAGCATCCTTGAAAGGGGTACAGACCCCCGGACAGGCAAAGATTCAAACCCAAGGCCGGACACACTCCGGCTTATTTCTAAAGCCTATGACTATCCCTATGAAGAGCTCATGAAGGCTGCAGGATATTTAAATGATGAATTTGTACCCGGAAGGGTATTTGACCTGACTGTCTTTATAAGCAATATAAACCTGATTATGGGTCCCATGACCATTGAAGATCTTTCCGCAGACATATTCGAAAAAACGGGCTACACCATCAATCCCAATCAGATCAGAGGTTATCTGAACGGTGATATAGAACCCTTTCCCGGGACCATCAACATATTGAGCAAGTACGCAAAAGTAACTCCTGATTTCTGGTACGTGTTCAATACGGAGGATACTTTAGCGGAAGAAAGAAGAAAATACGAGGAAAATGCGCTCAAGACTTCGTCGGAGCAATTCAACAAAGATTTCCTGTATTTTACCAGTATGAGTGACGACGTAAAGCAATGGGTCCTCCATGAGGACAGCATACCTTACATGAAAGTCGCCATGGAAGCTCAACGGAAGAAGGTAAGCCATAGTTCCCTGAAGCTTATTGTTGAAACACTGGTAAGTGATCGAGGAAAGTAACTTTTCCCGGAAAATAGCTTGACTGATACTGGAAATTTTTATATATTTATACATATAGAGTTAGAGGGAGTGTCGTCTAATGGATCAAATCTCCATTCCCAGCCTGATTTTTGTAAGCTTTCCAGAAG